>JBIQML010000352.1:0-5521 GCA_044463405.1 Nakamurella lactea
CGCCGGTGCGCCCCCCGAGCCGCTGGACGGGGCGATCCTGTTCGCCCCGGCGGGAGACTTGGTACCCGTCGCGCTGCGAGCCCTCGACCGGGGCGGAACGCTGGCGGTGGCCGGTATCTGGCTGTCCGACGTCCCGACACTGGACTACACCGCGGAGCTGTTCGGCGAGAAGCGGCTGTGCAGCGTCACGGCCAACACCCGTCAAGACGGCACCGAGTTCCTGACACTCGCCGAACGGTTGGGGGTTCGCCCCACCATCACCAGCTACCCGTTCGCCGAAGCGGACCGGGCGCTGACCGATCTGGCGCGCGGCACCTTCAGCGGCGCGGCCGTGCTGACGGTGGACTCGTGACCCGAACCGGTGTCCGGCGACGTCGGACCCTCCGAAACGGGACTTCGGTCCCTTCCCACGCCCGGACAACCTCGGTGAACCTTGGCGGCATGGACACATTCCACGCGGATCCGCTTCTCCCGAGCCGCTCGTCCGGGCCCCGCTCGGCCGCCCGGCCCCGATTCGCACGAACACTCGGCGCGACAGAACTGCTGGTCGCCGCGTGCGCCGTGGTCGCCGGTGTGCTCTTGCTGATACGACCGGACGGGTCGCTGCTGGCCGCAGACCCCGAGGTCCTCACCACGACACCGTTCGATGACTGGCGGATCCCGGGAATCGTGCTCGCCGCGCTAGTCGGTGGCGGATTCCTGATCGCCGGGGCAGCCGAGTGGCGCGCCGTGCGGGCAGCATCAGCGCTGTCCGCCGCCGCAGGCACCGGCCTGGTCGGCTTCGAGATCGTGCAGATGGCTCTGATCGGATGGCATGCGTTGCAGCCGATCATGATGACCGTCGGCGTGCTGATGGTCCTGATGGTGAACCTGCGCGTGGCGACAGAGCCAAGAACTCGCCGAATCACGGGAGATGAGAAGGGATAGCCATGACCGACACACCGCCTCGCATCGTGGTGGGCTTCGACGGCTCGGACGAATCCAAACGCGCTCTGCGATGGGCCGCCGAACTCGGGTATCTGATGAATGCCGAGGTTCGCACCATTCACGCCTGGGAGTTCCCGACGAACTACGACTACCCCTACGCGTTCCAGGGGTGGGACCCGGCCATCGATCCGCAACGCGAGTTCGCCGCCGCGGTGGACGCGATCGACACCGATCGACGGCCCGCGGAACTGACCCTGCACGTGATCCGAGGGGATCCAGCGCGCACCCTCATCGGGGAGAGCAGCGGTGCCACCATGCTTGTCGTCGGCAGCCGCGGTCTCGGTGGTTTCGCCACCCTGATGATGGGCTCGGTCAGCGCCAAATGCGCACGCCACGGTGCGTGCCCGGTCCTGGTCGTGCGCGGCACCAAGGACCTCCGTTCGACCGAAACGCACGACGAGCCGGCGGTGTAGCGCGGTGACGGGCACGGCGCAGCGCAGCGCTATCCTGACGATCGCGGCCCTGCTGGTGCTCTCGGCGCAGGGATGCTCGTCGACCAGCGGACCGACGCCGCCGACCCGGACGTCGGTCGGCCGGACTGCGACGTCGGCGGCATTGCCGTCCACCCCACAGCCCGGACCCGAATCGATGGCGCCGTCGGCGTCCACATCGGTCTCCACGCCATCCACGTCGAGGTCCATGTCGCCGTCGGCCACGCCCATCGAGACGTCGACCGGCCCGCGGCACAGCGCCAGCACGACAACCGCCGGTCGCGGCACCACCAGGCCGCAGACCATGACCACCACCCGCTCGCGTGCCACCACCACGACACGGACTGCCGTCAGCAGCTCACGGATCTCACCGTCGACCTCGGTGACCCACCACAGCACGCCCTCGACCAGTCGGATCGAAACCACCCGCACGACACGCACCAGCACCACGACACGCACCAGCACCAAGCCCCCGACGCCAGGGCTTCCCGCAGCGCTGGCGGGGCAGGACGTCGAGCGGATCCCGACCAGCCGTCCAATCGTCGCACTGACCTTCGACGCCGGCGCCAATGCCGACGGGCTGTCCCCGATCCTGGCCACGCTGGCCTCGACCGGCGTTCCGGCGACGTTCTTCCTGACCGGTCGATGGGCCACGACCTTCCCCGCCGGCGTGCGCCGGATCGCGGCCGGGCACTACCGCATCGGCAACCATTCCGAGACCCATCCGATGATGACGACGATCTCGGACCGCGCGATCGCGGCCGAACTCGGCTCCGCCAGGGCCCACATCCTCGCCGCCCGGCGGTTCGGATCCTTTGCCGCTGTTCCGATTCCCCTACGGCGACCGGAATGCCCGCACCATCGCGGCCGTCAACCATCTGGGATATGTGGCAGTCCGCTGGACCGTGGATAGCCTCGGATGGCAGGGCACGAGCGGGGGGATGACGAGGCGAGCCGTCGTCGACAGGGTACTGAGCGCGGCAGGTCCCGGATGCATCGTGTTGATGCACCTGGGCTCGAATCCCGACGATGGGTCCCTGCTGGACGCGGACGCGCTGCCCACCATCATCAGCACGCTTCGGGGCCGCGGATACCACTTCGTGACGCTGGATGCCCTGCTCTGAGACGCCAATCCAGGACGGAACCTGCGTGAGCCGCGCGGACAACTCCGCGGATGCTCGGCGGGGCCGGCACAGGGCTACGGCCGGCGCCGGCGCCTCGCGACCCATACCGCAACGGCGACCAGCGCAGCGCCGGTCACCAGCAGCACGAGCGCCGTGGACAGCACGGACTCGACATAGGAATGCACCACCAGGGGCAGGATCACCAGGGTGCCAGCCGCGCCGATGCCCAGCACGATCAGGTCGGCCATCGCGATGGCTGCGCTCACCACCAGCACCATCGGGATGGCGCCTAGCCACGGGAAATCCTGCTGTGCAGCCAGTATCACACCGCCGACTGATGCCCCCATCGCGGCCAGTGCCATGCCGATGAGGCGCTGCCTGCCGCCGCCGGGCCCACGCGTTTGGCTCGTCCGGCGCTCGGCAAGGCCCTGCCGGCCTCGAACGCCTGGCAGCAGCCCGAACCACGCCGCCACACCCCAAGCGAGCGCCACCACTGCCAATGAGCCCCCCTCCGGTGCGCCGCCCTGATGAACGAACTCGTTCGCGATCGCCACCGCGAGCAGTTCAGCCGCGACGAACGTGGCCACGTGCTGCGGAGTGGCGCGGTGCACCAGCCAGAGCACGACCGAGACCATGACGAGACCGCCGGCAGTGATCAGGAAGGCCCGCGGTCCGGTCAGGGACGGCACGTCGGTCAGCACGGCGAGCAGTACGGAGAGGGTGGCGGAGGACAGCATCCAGAGCACGCCGCGCAGTCGAGACGCGATCATTCCCAACGCTGCAGGCACCAAGGCACCGGCCAGCAGCAGGACGGTCGTGGCGGCGAGCGGGATCGCGATGCGCACCGGTCGGCTCAATTCGGGCCAATATCCCACGGTGGCGAGAACGAGCGCGACCAGGATCACCGTGCCGCCCAGGTACGCCAACGCCTCCACCACAACGGACCGTCTCCGTGTGGAGGATTCCGTACGGTCTGCCGTCGGTGATTGGCCCGATGCGGCGGAGCCGCTCGGATCCGTACTCTCCCAGCGAGCGATTCGGGCCGCTTGATCGGCCGAGATCAGCCCGGCAGCAGTCCACTGGTCCAGATGCAGGCGCAAGTCGTCCGGTCGCGCGGCGACGATACCCACGGGGTCCTACCCGGTGCTCCCGGGCGAGCCGACGGGCGGCGGCTCGGTGAGCACCGCCAGCCGCCCGAGTTGCTCGCCCCAGTCCACCGCCCGATCCAATTCGCCGGGCAGCAAGGGGCCGGCCATCCCTGCCACGTAGAAGCTTTGCGCCGGCGCCAGCAGGCGGTATCCGGCTCTGCTGAGCATCCGGCCCGCGGCCCGTGCGGCGGACCCCGGCAGAAACCGCATGCGGCGATGGCGCGTGTCGAAAGCGGCCACCGACCGCTCCGAACCGGCGGGCAACGTCATCAGGAACTCGCGCACGCCAGTGCTGACGTCGATCTCGTCGTCGGAGCGAGCGACTGCCTGGCGCCGGGTATTGGGCGCCGGTAGGGTGAATGCGTGCGTGGGCGCCCCGATCACCAGCAGGTCCGATGCCGACTGAGCGCCGGCGTCGGGGGCCGTCACCGGCGTCACGGTGACCGTCATGCGTCCCGACAGTCCGCGGGCCACCGCTTCGGCGATTCGCTTGGTATTGCCGAACATCGACTCGTACATCACCACGGCGTGCATGGATCGCTCCCGTCTGTTACCTTGGCCCGGCCTCAATCCTCCTGATTGTCGCCAGGCCGCCACAGGTCAAGCATGACGGTGACGCGCGGACCGCCGGCACTTTCCAAAGTCCCGTCCTTCAGAGCCATACGTCACCGATGCGGCGGAGCCCCCTCGCGCGAGCGACCTACGGCGATAGGATGGCGCGGTAACCCACAACGTGCCTTCCGCGAACTCCAGACCCGGAGGTGCGTATCCCTCCCGACCGTCATGGAGGGCACCATGGACGACCAACGGCGCGAACCGGCAATTCAGGAACTCTCCACTGAGGAGTGCTACCAGAAACTGGCCTCACACTCCGTGGGCCGGATCGGGGTCATGGCGGACATGTACCCCGCCATCATTCCGGTCAACTACACCTTCGACCGTGACGACGTCGTGATCCGCACCGCGCCCGACACCGTGCTGGCCAACGCGGACAACGCGAAGGTGACCTTGCAGGTCGACGAGTTCGACACCCAGGAGCAGTCGGGCTGGAGCGTCCTGCTCAAGGGCCACGGCCGGGTGGTCCATTTCGACGACATCGACGAGCTCTACGCGAGAACGACGGCGACCGGACTGCGCTCGTGGGCGCCCGGGTGGCGCCACCTGTGGATTCGAATCACCTCGGACAGCATCTCGGGTCGGCGAATCGTCCCGGGAGACCTCGAATGGCGACGTGACAGCTCGGCCTACCTGTGACGTGACGCCCGTCAACGAACGTGGGCGACACGGCCTGCGTGACGGTCGCCGTCGGCGGCGGCAGGGCGGACCACCGCCAGCGGACACGGTGAAGAGTCGATCAATGCCCGACTGACGGAGCCCACCAGCATGCCGGGGAACCCACCCCGTCCATGACTGCCGACCACCAGCAACTGGGCGCCGTCCGCCGCCTTCAGCAGGGCCCGAACCGGCCGGTCGTGAGTCAACACGCGGTCGATGCTGACGTCCGGAAACCGTTCCTGAGCACCGGCGAGTTGCTCGGCGAGAAGCCGACGGGAGTCCTCCGCCTCCTTGTCCCAGTCGGTGACGACGCCGATGGCAGGGCCTCTGGCGTCGAAGAAGACGTCCGACCATGCCATCACTACCACCAACGGTGCGCGCCACGACGAAGCCTGGTGCAAGGCGAATTCCAGGGCTCGAGCGCTCACCGGCGATCCGTCCACCCCCACCACCACCGGCGCCGATGGCCCAGCGGCGTCCGTCGGGCGCCAGATGACGACAGGACAGAGTCCCTGCGAGACCAACCCCAAAGCCAGGGCGTCGACCGACCACCGCT
>JBIQML010000353.1:0-5513 GCA_044463405.1 Nakamurella lactea
CGACGAACGACCAGCGGGACCAGGACCGGCCGTGCTCCGCGGACTCCAGCAGGAAGGTGCCGGGCCGGTCGCCGGCGAGCGTCGCGTACAGGCCGACCGGGGTGATCGCATCGGCGAGCAGCCGGCGAGTGACCGGTATGACCCGGCGGTTGGCCGCCAGCGCCCGGAACGTGCCCCGGTCGGGCACGGTGGCGCCGAGCGCGGGCGGAGCGTTCCGGGCCGTCCGCGCAGCGGCCGGGTCCGGACGCGAGGTCCCGCGCGAACCATCGGCACCGAGCGCGGGCGGCGGGTCGGCGGGCATGGTGGCCATTGTGCCGTCGCCGGGACCGTGCCCGGACCGCGGACCCGGATGTCGACACCGGTCGCCACCACCGGCACGGCCGCGCAACGGTGGGCCGCCGGAACGTTGGCCACCGCGGTGCTGGTCGCCGAGAGCACGGGTTCCGTACTCGGCGGGGCCGTCGGCAGCGCGATCGTCGATGGGGCGCAACGCATCGGGGCATCCGAGGCGGACGGGCTGCATGCGGCGATGGTCGCCTTCGCGGTGCTGCTGGTGCTGGCCGTGGGTGTCGCGCTGCACCGCGGCGGGCGTCCTAGTGGGCGGGGGGCTCCGTACCGCCGGCCGGGCGGCGGCCCAGCTCGTCGTCCAGCCGCAGCAGGCCGGGGCCGTCGTCCTTGATCAGCTCGATCCGACCGACGATCTCGCGGACCGTGGCCTCCTCCTCGATCTGCTCGGAGAGGAACCAGTTCAGCAGCGGCCGGGAGTCGAAGTCGTCCGCCTTCTCCGCGGCGCGCACCAGGTCGCGGATCGCCGCGGACACCTTCTCCTCGTGCGCCAGCGCGGCCGTGAAGCAGTCCAGCACCGAGTCGACCTGCACGGCAGGCGCCTCGATCGCGCCGATCACCGCGTGGTTGTCCCGGTCGGTGACGTGATCGATGAACTTGTTGGCGTGCACGATCTCCTCGTCCGCCTGGTGGCGCAGCCAGGCGGCCATGCCGGGCAGGTCGCGGATCGTCATCTCGATGGCGAGTTGCCGGTACACCAGGGAGGCCTGGAACTCCAGGGTGATCTGCTGGTTGAACGCGGCTTCCAGGTCCGGGGTGAGCTTCATGCAGGCAACGGTAGCGCCTGCCGGGCGGACTCGTCGGTGGCGTTCCGTCCGTCCGGCCGTCCCGCCGGCCGCGGTGTCGCCGGATGCCGCCCGCGGTTCACGGTCACGGCTGTGCGGACGGTTCCAGCGGCAGCACCCGGTTCTCGAAGCACGACCGGGTGCCGGTGTGACAGGCCGGTCCCGTCTGGTCCACCAGCAGCAGCAGCGTGTCGGCGTCGCAGTCGTGGCGGACCTCGACGACCCTCTGGGTGTGTCCGGAGGTCTCGCCCTTGACCCAGTACTCCTGCCGGGACCGGGAGTAGTACGTGGCGGCGCCGGTGGCCAGCGTGCGGCGCACCGCCTCCGCGTCCATCCAGGCCACCATCAGCACCTCGCGGGTGTCGAACTGCTGCGCCACGGCGCAGATCAGCCCGTCAGCGCCGAACCGCAACTGATCCACCCGCAACTGCTGCGACGCCCCAGCCTCACCCGGCGCCGATGCTGGGTCCCGCTGCTCGGGGTGGGCGTTGTGCGATTGTTCCGTCACCGCCCCGCCCCCTGAGGCTGCCGGACCGGGTAGCCGTGGTCGGCGAGGGTCTGCTTGACCGCCGCGATGGACAGCCACTGGAAGTGGAACACCGACGCGGCCAGCACGGCGTCCGCGCCGGCGGCCACCGCGGCCGGGAAGTGGTCGAGCTGCCCCGCGCCGCCCGAGGCGATCAGCGGAACCGTCACCGCAGCCCGCACCGCCGCGATCATCTCGGTGTCGAATCCCTCCTTGGTGCCGTCGGAATCCATGGAGGTCAGCAGGATCTCGCCGGACCCGGCTTCGGTGACGCGCCGCGCCCAGTCCACCGCGTCCATCCCGGTCCCCCGCCGCCCGCCGTGGGTGGTGACCTCGAACCCGGAGGGGCACGACGCTGACACTTGGTCACCGGACCGATCACCGACCCGCCGGGCGTCGATCGCCACCACCACGCACTGCGATCCGAACCGGCCGGCCGCCTCGGCCACCAGCTCCGGCCGGGCGACGGCCGCCGAATTGATCGACACCTTGTCCGCGCCGGCGCGCAGCAGCGCGTCGATGTCGGCCACCGATCGCACGCCGCCGCCGACCGTCAGCGGGATGAACACGCTCTCCGCGGTCCGCCGGATCATGTCGTACGCGGTCTCGCGATTGTCGCTGGTGGCGGTGATGTCCAGGAAGGTCAGCTCGTCCGCGCCCTCGGCGTCGTACCGGGCGGCCAGTTCCACCGGGTCGCCGGCGTCCACCAGGTCGACGAAATTGACACCCTTGACCACCCGGCCCTCGGAGACGTCCAGGCACGGGATGACGCGGATCGCAACGGACACGCTATCAGCGTAACGGGGCCCGGGACCGGGGCGTCCCCGAACAGCGCGGCCGTGCGGATCCGCCGGCGGGAGAAGGACCGGCGATTCAGCGCGGACGCTTCCAGGCGACCCACTGCTTGGCGACGTAGACGTTGCCGTCCCTCTCCTTCGGGCAGCGGGTACAGGCGCGATAGCCCTGCTTCTCCAGGCCGCCGGATTCCGGGTTCGGGTCCGGGAAGTCGACGAAGTGATGCAGTCCGACGGTGCACAGCAGGCTGCGACGCATGCCACACGATATCCCCTGGTCGGGGCCGCGCGAGCCGCCCGAATGGCGCCTGGGCGCGGCGCGGGGCGCCGGTTACACTCGGCGGCGGCGCGCAGGACGCCTCCGGTCCGCGGAAAGGGTGACAACCCCCTGCGGCAGGCGAGGCTGGTGTACGCGACCTCCTTTCGGCCCGACCATGCGGACGGCGGGCGGTACGAGAGGAGGGCGTCATGCCCGTTTCCCTGCCCGACAACCCCAGCCTGGACCGGCTGCGCCGCGAGGCCCGCGATCTGCAGCGCGCCGTCCACGCCGGCGACCCCGATGCCCTGACGGAGGTCTCCCGCCGCCACCCGGCCGGACCACCCTCGGACCACCGGTCGTT
Source organism: Nakamurella lactea (assembly GCA_044463405.1). Lineage (GTDB taxonomy): Bacteria > Actinomycetota > Actinomycetes > Mycobacteriales > Nakamurellaceae > Nakamurella > Nakamurella lactea_B. The sequence continues at coordinate 3,071 of JBIQML010000353.1, forward strand.
CACGCTGACCGCCGCCCAACTGGTGATCGCACGGCGCTGCGGGTTCGCCAGCTGGCCGAGGCTGCGGCACTACCTGGACGCCGCCGGCCCGCTGCGCCGGACCATGCCGGTGGCAACGGGGGATGGCGGTGACGCAGGCATCCGTCCGCCCGCCGACGAGTTCGGCGCGCTGGCCTGCCTGGTGTACTCGCCGGTGGACGGGCCGGACCGGTGGTCGCGCGCGCTCGAGATCCTCGACAGCCACCCGGATATCGCCGCGGCCTCGCCCTGGGCGGCGGCCGCCGCCGGCGACGCGCGGGCACTGCGCGACCACCTCTCCGGCGGCGACTCCGCGTCCCGGGTGGCCAGGGCGGAGGGCGGCCCGTACCGGTGGACCCCGCTGATGTACCTGACCTATTCCCGTATCGGAGTCGCGGACCCGGCCCGGGGCGCCGCCGTGCCATGCGCCACGCTGCTGCTGGATGCCGGAGCGGACCCGAACGACGGCTATCTGTGGCGCGGCATGCCGACCCCGTTCACCGTGCTGACCGGGGTGTTCGGCGGCGGTGAGCAAGGTCCCGACCGGCAGCCGCCGCATCCGGCCGGTCCGGCGCTGGCACGGTTGCTGCTGGACCGTGGCGCCGATCCCAACGATGCGCAGGCGCTGTACAACCGGATGTTCACCCCGGACGACGATCATCTGGAACTGTTGCTGCAGCACGGTCTCGGCGGCGGTGACGGGGGCCCATGGCGGCGGCGGCTGGACGGGGTGCTGGATCCGCCCGCGGACCTGCTCCGCCAGCAGCTGGCCTGGGCGATCCACCGCGGGTTCGACGGCCGTGTCGCGCTGCTGATCCGCCACGGCGTCGACGTTCGCTCGCCCCTGCCGGCATGGCCGTGCCCCACGCTGGCGGGGCTCTCCCCCGCGGACGCGGCGGCGCGGGTGGGCGATCACAGGATCGCGGCGACACTCCGGGCCGCGCTCGACCGCGAGCCGGGGACGCCGGTGCACCCTTGACCTGGCGCGCGCGGCGGGCGCACGATCGAGCACCTGGTCGTAACGCGAGGGGAGAGATCATGCCAACCGTCACCGTCGATGGCCTGTCGATCAACTACACCGAGCACGGCTCCGGGGATCCACTGCTGCTGATCCCCTACCTGGGCGCCGACAACGCCTGCTACGCCTTCCAACTGGAGGCGTTCTCGGCGCGGTATCGATGCCTGTGCATCGACCTGCCGGGCAGCGGGGAGAGCGACAAGCCGGCCGGGCCCTACTCGGTGACCGGCTACGCCGACCAGGTGGCGGGCTTCCTGCGCGCCCTGGACGTGCCACGGGCGCACGTGGCCGGGGTCTCCCTCGGCGGGGCGGTGGCGCTGGAGGTCGCCGCCAGGCACCCGGGGATGGTGGCCTCGCTGGGGCTGCACAGCACCTGGCACGCCTCGGATGGCTACCTGATCGCCGTGGTGAGGATGTGGCGGGAGCTGGCCCGGCATGCCGACACCGTCGCCGACGCGGTGATCGGCGGCATCTTCCCGTTCTGCTTCACACCCGAGATGTACGCCCAGCGGCCGGATTTCGTGCAGACCCTGACGGACTTCGTACGCGGCCGGCCGGCGCAGCCGCTGGAGGCGTTCCTGTCCCAGACCGACGCGGTGATCGGGCACGACGCCTCGGCGGTGCTCGGCCAGGTGCAGGCACCGACACTGATCACCGTCGGCGCGCACGACCTGGTGTGCTCCACCCGATTCGCCGAGCCGCTGGCCAACGGTATCCCGGACGCCGAGGTGGTGGTCTTCGACGAGCTGTCACACGCGGGGCTGCACGAGGATCCGGACACCTTCAACCGGACGACCCTGGACTTCCTGGCGCGGCACGGGATCTGACCGGACGGGACTGACCGGCACGGGACTGACCGGGACGGGACTGACCGGACGGGACTGACCGGACGGGACTGACCGGGACGGGAACCCCGGGCGGACCGGCGGATCTGAAGGGTTGCGCTGTTATCTGAGGGTTGCGCTGCTATCGGACCGCCGCGAGCGCCTCGCCGAGCGTGAACGCGCCCGCGTACAGCGCCTTGCCCACGATGGCGCCCTCGACACCTGCAGCGGCCAGGCCGGACAGCGCCACCAGATCGTCCAGCGACGAGACGCCGCCCGATGCCACCACCGGGGCGCTGGTCGCGGCGCAGACCTGGTGCAGCAGGTCAAGGTTCGGCCCGCGGAGGGTGCCGTCCTTGGTCACGTCGGTGACCACGTACCGGGCGCAGCCCTGGGAATCCAGCCGCGCCAGCACCTCGAACAGGTCTCCGCCGTCCTTGGTCCAGCCGCGCGCGGCCAGCGTGCGGCCGCGAACATCCAACCCCACCGCCACCTTGTCGCCGTGCCGGGCGATCACCGAGGCGCACCAGTCGGGATCTTCCAGTGCCGCGGTGCCGATGTTCACGCGGCGGCATCCGGTGGA
>JBIQML010000354.1:0-5511 GCA_044463405.1 Nakamurella lactea
CCAGCCGGGTGTCCGCCGCGTGCCGGTATCCCCATACCTGCTCCAGCAGCACCTCCCGGGTGAACACCTGCCGAGGCTTGCGCGCCAGCGCCACCAGCAGGTCGAACTCCAGCGGCGTCAGCGCAATCGGCTCGCCGTCCCTGGTCACCTGGTGGCCCGGCACGTCGATCTCGACGTCGGCGACCCGCAGCCGCTCGGCGCTTCCGGTGTCGCCGCGGCGCAGCCGGGCCCGCACCCGGGCCGTGAGTTCCTTGGGCTTGAACGGCTTCATCACGTAGTCGTCGGCACCGGATTCCAGGCCGAGCACCACATCCACGGTGTCGGTCTTGGCGGTCAGCATGATGATCGGCACCCCGGACTCGGCCCGGATCTGCTTGCACACGTCCAGCCCGGACATGCCGGGCAGCATCAGGTCCAGCAGCACCAGGTCCGGCCGCACATCGTGGAACGCGTCCAGCGCGCGCGACCCGTCCCGGACGATGGCCGCCTCGAATCCCTCCCCGCGCAGCACGATGGTGAGCATCTCGGCCAGGGCTGGGTCGTCGTCGACCACCAGGATGCGGGCTCTCATGCCCCCATGGTCTCATTCCGGCAGGCCGTGTGGGGTGGCAGCGCGCACGGCCGGTGGAATCATGGTCTGGTGAGCTATCCCGGACTACCGCCAGCCCCACCACCCGGCTGGGGACAGCAGCCCGACCCTGGGCCGATCCCGCTGCGCCCGCTGACGGCGGGGGATCTGCTGGGTGCCGGGTTCGGCGTGGTGCGCCGCCACCTCGCGCTGCTGGGCCCGGTGGCCGTGCTGGTGTCGGCGCTGTCGTCGGCGGCGGTGCTGGGCATCCTGGCCATCAGCGGCACGCTGCACGAGTACGCCGCCACCCCGTGGCTGAACGACGTGATGACCGGGTGGCAGACCGGCGAGCCGGTGAGCCTGCCCACCGGCATGTACCTGGCGGTGGGCGCCAGCATGCTGGTATCGGTGACGGGGACCATCCTGATGTCCGGGCTGGCGGCCGCCTGCGCCGGCGTGGACGCCATGGGCCGGCACGCGGTCCCCGGCGCGCTCGCGGAGCGGCTGCGTGGCCGCATCGGGCCGCTGCTGGTGACCTCGATCCTGGTGGGCGTGGGGGTCTCGATCGGCCTGTTCCTGATCGTGGTGCCCGGGGTGCTGCTGTACCTGGCGTGGGCGGCCGCCGCCCCGGCCGCGGTGATGGAGCGCTCGAATCCCGGGGCCGCGCTGCAGCGCTCGTCGCGGCTGACCCGCGGTCACCGTGGCCGGATCTTCGGCATGACGCTGCTGATCATGGTCATCGCGGTCGCCATCGAGGCGGTGGTCTCCGCGGTGGTGCTATCGGCGACGCCGAACCTGTCCCCGGTGACGGCGCTGATCGTGTCCGACGCGATCGGCGCGGTGGTCGCGGCGGTGACGACGTCCTGGACCGGCGCGGTGATCGCGCTGCTGCACATCGACATCCGGGTGCGCACCGAGAACCTGGCCTCGGCGCTGCGGGCGTTCGCCGCCACCGACCCCGCACGGCGAACCGGCGGGCCGGCGCTCGGCCAGGCCTGAGCCGCTGGGCCGGGCCGGGGGCGAGTGCAAGCCGCTCTCGGACGGCGATGCCACGCGCGGGGCGCAACGGGCCGGCGGCTCCGGTGGTGGCGCAACGGGCCGGCGGCTCCGGTGGTGGCGCAACGGGCCGGCGGCTCGGGAGAAAAAGTCGCAGTTCGTCGGGATCTTGATCAGGCCCACCTGCGGAAACGCTTTCAAGATCGCGACGAGTGGTGAGTTCGGGACTCGGCACACGGGATTCCGGCACCAGGCAGTCCCGTCCCCGGTGGCACGCCCCGATGGCCGCGCCAGCGCCCGCGCCGAGTCCGGGGTTCAGAGCCCCGGCAGGGACAGCTCGGCCGCCGCGGCGGTGACGGAACCGTCGGGGCCGGGGGTCAGCACCGTCCAGCCGGACAGGTAGCCGGCGCCGGCCAGCTGCCGGTACATGGCGGCGGTCCGGCGCTGCAAACCGCCGTCGGACTCGAACGCGTCCAGGGCGCGGTGCGCATGCTCGGCGGCGCGCGCCCGCGCCCGGTCGGCGGCAATCTCGGTGTCGGTGGCCAGCAGCAGTTGCCGGTCGGGCACCGGGATGCCGAACCGGTCCACCTCCAGCGCGCGGATCCACTCCGGGAAGCCGGTGTCCACGTCGGGGCCGCCGAGCCTGGCCGCGCCGTAGGCGGCATTGGAGGTGATGTAGCGGTCCAGCAACACGACGTCGTGGGAGGCCAGCAGATCTCGGAGCTCGGCGGCGGCGTCCCGCCGGTCCAGCGCGAACAGCAGCGCCGATCCGTACACCGAGTCGGTCAGGTCGCCGAGCCGGCCGTACAGCGCGTCGCGCACCAGGTCCGCGTGGATGCTGGCGCCGTAGCGCGGGAACGACAGCGTCGCCACGCTGTGCCCGTCACCGGTCCAGCGCTCGGTGAGCTGCCGGGCCAGGGTGTTCTTGCCGGAGCCGTCCAGGCCCTCGATGACGATCAGCATCCCCACAGCGGATAACCCTACGGGCGGTGACGACACCCCGGCCCACCCCGCATCGGGATCGGGCAGCCGGCAGTGGTGCCGGGCGCATCTGGACCGTCGGCGTGCCTGCCGGGTCCGGACGACGCTCGACGTACCGCGCGGTGACGTCGGGTGATTCGCGTTCGTCGTGGTAGGCCTTGGCGGTCGGCAGGCTCACGGCTGCGAGGCCTCGCGCACCCGCCGCAGGCAGAACGCACGCATCGGCCCGTCCATCAGGCCGGCCAGGTCGGTGTACCGGGCCGCCGCGTCGGCGAGCCGCCCCGCGTGCCAATCGATGTCGGCGAGCGCGAGACAGGCGTCCCGGGCGGCGTAAGCCGGGCCGTGCTCGATCAGTCGCTCCAGATCGCGAACGACCTCGCGTTCCCCGTCACCGCCGGGATCCCCCGAGGTTCGCTGGCCGAAAGCCGAATCGTGGGCCCGAATCGACCCCGGAATGCGGCTTTGGACCCGCGAACCCGGGGGATGCCCGGACGCATACCGCAGCCGGTGGGCGCGGGCGATCAGGGCGGCCACCTCGACGGCGGGCGAGGGCCAGCGCCGGCGCAACTCGGCGTACAGGGTCTCGATCGCCGGCCAGTCGGTGTGGGCCAGGTCCTCGGCGACGCAATGCTGTCCGCTGATCGCCGCCTCCAGCGCGAACCGCCCCGGACGGGAGGCGGCCATCGCCGCGTCCCGCAGCCCGGCCCGGATCAGATCGCGATCCCAGCGGGACCTGTCGACCTCGTCCAGCGGAAGCGCCGACCCGTCCGGGCCGATCCGGCCGGGCCGCCGCGCCAGGCCGAGACGGATCACCGCCCGCAGCCCGCGCACCTCGGTGTCGTTCGGGTACAGCGCCACCAGCGAGTCGGCGATGGACAGTGCCTGGGCGCTGATGTCCTCGGTGGCGTCCGCGGGTCGCAGCGCGGCCCGGTGACCGTGGGCGTGCATGCCCGCGACGCAGGCCAGCACCATCGGTAGCCGGGCCGCCCGCTCGGCGTCGTCGGCGAGCCGGAAGGTGCCACGCGCCGCCGCCAGCGCCCGCTTGGATCGGGTCAGCCGGGCGGCCGCGGCGGCGTCCTGCAGGCCCAGGTGCGCGGCGATCTGCGGCACGGTCAGCCCGCACACCAGGCGCAGTGCCAGCACCATCTGCCCGACCGGCGGCAGCGCCTCGTCACAGGCGACGAACAGCAGCGCTACCCGGTCGTCCAGCCCGTCGGCGCCGGGTGGTGGCACGTCCACCGGGTGCTCCCCTGTGATCTCGACGCCGCCGGCCGCAGCGACCGCCGGATCGCCCGCCAGCCGGCGCGCCACGGCCGCGCGGCGCACGTCGTCGATGTAGGCCCGCCTGCCGGCGACCACGCACCAGGCGGCGAGGTCGTCGATGGGGCCGGGATGTGCGGCCGCACGCTCGAAGGCGACGGCGGCGTACTCCTCCGCGTCGTCCAGGTTGCCGGTGATGCCGGCGAGCGCGCGGATCACGCTGGGCCAGGCCCGGCGGAATCCGCGCGCGATCGCCTCAGCGTCGGCCACTGTCAGCCACCGTGGGCCCCGCCGGCACCGCCGGCACAGCCGAAACCGCCAGCACAGCCGGCACCGTCGGCACAGTTAGCAACCACAGTCAGCCATTGTCAGGCAACCGTCAGCCGCCGGTGGGAAACACCTTGCGCATCTCGACCACGCCGCCGGTGGGGACCAGGGCGGCGATCCGCCGGGCGGTGGCCTCGTCGTCCACCCGGACCAGGTAGAAGCCGGTGACGATCTCCGCCGATTCGGTGTACGGGGCGTCGGTGTAGACCGCTCCTGCCGCCTTGTCCTCACCGCTGCCGGGCCGCACCACGGCGCCGTACTTGGCGTTCTGCAGCGCGGCGCCGCTGACGATCTGCGCGCCCAGGTCGGCGACGGCGGCCTGGAACGCCTTGTGCGCGGCGAACTGCTCGCTCATCTCGGCGGTGGTCCCGCTGTGCCGGGCCTGCGCCAGGTGGGTGTCGGAATCCCAGTCTGGCTCGATGATCAGGTAGGCGTAGGTGTCGGACATGGCTCGCTCCTTCGGTCGGTCCGGTGACGGACGATGGGTGGCGACGCTGCCCCGGCGCTCTCGGTGTCCGGGACCGCGTCACCCCTTGTCGAACGAGCCGGCCGGGAATCGACACTCGTGCCCGACCAACATGCTGAAAGATGGCCACCAGATTGCCAGCCGCTCCGCGTTCCCGCAGGTCGCGCTGACCTTGTCGCGATCTGGGGGCCACTTTTCAGCGACCGTGCGCCGAGAAACGCCCGCGATCAGTACCGGTAGTGGTCCGGCTTGTAGGGGCCTTCCACGTCCACGCCGATGTACTCGGCCTGCTCCTTGGTCAGCTTGGTCAGCTCCCCGCCGAGGGCCTGCACGTGGATCCGCGCGACCTTCTCGTCCAGCGCCTTGGGCAGCCGGTAGACCTCCTTGTCCCACGCGTCCGGCTTGCTGAACAGCTCGATCTGGGCGATCACCTGGTTGGAGAACGATGCGCTCATCACGAACGACGGGTGCCCGGTGGCGTTGCCCAGGTTCAACAGGCGCCCCTCGGACAGCACGATCACGGTGTGCCCGTCCGGGAAGCGCCATTCGTGCACCTGCGGCTTGATCTCGGTCTTCACGATCCCGGGGATCCGGGCCAGGCCGGCCATGTCGATCTCGTTGTCGAAGTGCCCGATGTTGCCCAGGATCGCCTGATGCTTCATCCGCTTGAGGTGGTCGGTGGTGATGATGCCCAGGTTGCCGGTGGCGGTGACGATGATGTCCGCACGGCCCACCGACTCGTCGACCGTGGTGACCTCGTAGCCGTCCATCAGGGCCTGCAGCGCGCAGATCGGGTCCACCTCGGCGATGATCACGCGGGCGCCCTGACCGCGCAGCGACTCGGCGCAGCCCTTGCCGACGTCGCCGTAGCCGCACACCATGGCGACCTTGCCGCCGATCAGCACGTCGGTGG
>JBIQML010000355.1:0-5507 GCA_044463405.1 Nakamurella lactea
GCGGTCAGGGTTGCGGTGTATGTCACGCCGACCTGTCCGTCGGGAAGCGACGTGGTGACGATCTCGAGCGGGGCGGGGGTGGCCCAGCCTGCGTATAGCGTGACCGGCACCGAGGCGCCGTCACTGCTGGCCTCGCTGATGGCATCCTCGTTGCCCAGCGGGCTGCCGGTCACCGCGCCATCCGACGCATCGAGATACCAACCGGTGAAGGGCTTGCCGTTCCGTGACGGGGTGGGCAGGTCCGCCAGCGACAGGCCCGCATCGCCGAAAGTCGCTGCGTAAACGGTCATGTCAGCTGGCGCGCCGGTACCGCCATTGGCGTCGAAGGACAGCGCATAGTTGTGGTCGATCACGGTGACCTCGTCACCGACACCGACCGTGTGCGTGAGGGATCCGCCGTTGTCGATGGTGCCGCCGCCGGCCAGCGAACCGGCTCCGGTGATGGAGCCGGTGTTGTGCACCGTCACGTCGGACGGGATGGTGACGGTGTTGCCCGTCGGTAGGGTGAGGGTCCCGGCATTGGACAGCGAGCCGAAACCCGTGCCCCCGGAACCCGGGCCGATCGCGCCCACCTTCTCGCTGGACGCCGTGACCGTCGCGCCGGCCGCGATGGTGATCTCGGCGCCCGGCTGGTGGTAGCCGCCGCCGATGCCGGCGCCCCATTCGCCGTCGAAGGCCGGCTGCGGGCTCTTGGTCGCCGATGCGACGACGGTGCCGCCCTGGATGTCGACGGTGGCGCCCGTGGCGTTCTCGGCGTAGGCGGTGTAGCCGGTGCCGATGGCCGCGCCGGCGCCGATGGCGGTGGCGGTCACGTCGGCGCCGCCGCTGATCGTCACGGTGGGGCCGGCGGCCGGGTACTGCCCGGCTCCGATCGCCGCGCCGCTGCCGTTCTCCTCGGCGATCACGGTGCCGCCGGAGATCGTCACGCTGGCCTTGCCGCTGGAACCACCTGTCCCGATGGCCGCACCGCCGAAGCCGCCGGTCGCGTGCACCTCGCCTCCGGAGATGGTGACGGTGCCGGACTCTCCGTCCGTTCCGCTCCCGATGCCGGCGCCCAGGACCCCGCCGGTGGCGTGGACGGTGCCGCCGCTGATGGTGATCGGTCCGCTGAAGCCGTCCAGGCCGCCGCCGATGCCGGCGGCCTCGTCGCCGCCGGTGGCATAGACGGTGCCGCCGGTGATCGTCACCGATCCGCCGTCGTCGTTCGATCCGCCGCCGATCCCCGCAGAGTTCGCGCTGCCGGTGGCGTGCACGGTGCCGCCGTTGATGGTGACCTTTCCGCCCCCGCCACCGCCGATGCCCGCCGCGCCGCCGGTGCCGGTCGCAGTGATGTCACCGGCGTTGACGATGAGCGCCCCGGCGACACCGCCCCCGGTGCCGATGCCTGCCGCACCGCTCACCCCGGCCGGCGCCGCCCAGCCCGTGGCGTGCAGTGCGCCGCCGCCCACGCTGTCGTCGATGGTCAGCGTGGAATCGTCGGGGACCGCGACTCCTGGTTGATAGGAGGCGCCGGTGGCGGTCAGGCTGTGGCCCGCCAGGTCCAGCGTCACCGACCGGCCGGCGGGGATCCCGATCGGCGGGTCGTCCGGCGTGGAGGTGACGTTGCCGCACAGCGTGACCGTGGATCCGTCGGCGGCGTCGCGCAGTGCCTGGGCGACCGTCGCCGGCGTGCACTCGTCCATGGAGACCCAGTGCGCGTAGATCGTCTGACCGGTGGCGGGCGTATCGCGGCCGACACTGGTACCTCCGCTCTGCGCGTCGTACCAGCCGACGAAGGCATAGCCCGGCCGGGTCGGCCAGGGCTCTGGCAGTGCGCCGAGGCCGTCCAGGGCCCAGCCGACGGTGCCGGTGTAGGCGGTGACCGTCGCCGGATCGTCGGCGCCGTTGCCGTCCATGGTGACGGAGCCGGCGTCGCCGGGCCATGCCTGGCCGTCCTGCCCGGTCGTGCCGGAGGGGCCGGTCGCGCCAGTTGCGCCGCCCGCGATACCGCCGCCCCCGCGCCCGCCGGCACCCGCGGCTCCGCCCGATCCCGCGCTGACGCCGAGGCTGCCGCCGGCCACCAGCAGCGCGTGACCGTTGTCGATGCCCGGGGCGCCGGGGCCACCGCTCCCGCCCGTGCCTCCCGCTGCGCCGTCGTCGCCGGACGTCCCGTCACCCCCGGGGCCACCCTGGCCGCCCGCACCGCCTGCGCCGCCGGCGGCGGTGACATGCACGTCGGACAGCGCCATGGTGGACTGGTTGTACAGCGCGGGGGCGCCGTAGCCGCCGTCCCCGCCCTGTCCGCCGGTCTGGTCCGGGTCGCCGGGCTCTCCGTCGGCCCCGTCACCGCCGTTCCCGCCGGTGATCTGCAGGGTGCCGTCGACGATGGTGAGATCGCCGGCGTTCACGATGGCGACCTGCTGCATAATCTGGCTGAAGTCCGGCGGGCCAGCGGGGCCGGTGGGGGCGGTGACGATGAGCGAGTGCCCGGCGAGATCGATCGTCAGGTGCTCGCCCTGATTCAGGACCAGGCTCTGCCCGAGATCGACGTCGCCCGTCAGGGTGACTAGTCCGCCGACCGACCCCGGATCGGCGAACGCGTCGATGACGTCCTGCGCGGTGGTCTCGGCCGCCGCAGCGGGCGAGGCCGGGCCGAATGCCGCGCCCAGCGCCACGAACAGTGCCATCGCCGCGCCGGCGGCCATGCCCCGCTTGCCCAGGCCCCCTTGGTGACCACTCGGCCGGTGTACGTGTCCGGACGCGCGCCTCATGACATTCCCCCCGTGTCGATCCATTCGAAACCGATGGTCGATTGCTCACGATCTGACGATCCTTGCATACGTAGCGTCACTGCGCACCCCCCGGGATGGGCAGTCTTTCGATGCCGGTGCCCGTTCGCGGGATCCGAGATCGTCGGCCCGAGGCCGCGGCCGGTTCCGGTCGGACCGTGTGGGAATACCGTCGAGTGCTGCGTCGTTGCCACGATCAAGAAAGATGACGTGTCAACAACCGACGGCTCGCCGCTCGGGCAACCTGAGGAGCAGATCATGCAGTTCGGCATTTTCTCGGTCGGCGACGTCACCCCCGACCCCACGACCGGGCGCACGCCCACCGAACATGAGCGCATCAAGGCCATGGTGGCGATCGCGCTGAAGGCCGAAGAGGTCGGGCTGGACGTGTTCGCCACCGGCGAGCACCACAACCCACCGTTCGTACCCTCCAGCCCCACCACCATGCTGGGCTACATCGCCGCCCGGACGAAGCGGCTGATCCTGTCCACCTCCACCACGCTGATCACCACCGACGACCCGGTGAAGATCGCCGAGGACTTCGCCATGCTGCAACACCTGGCCGACGGCCGGGTGGACATCATGCTGGGCCGGGGCAACACCGGCCCGGTGTACCCGTGGTTCGGCAAGGACATCCGGGAGGCCATCCCGCTGACCGTGGAGAACTACCAGTTGCTGCACCGGTTGTGGACCGAGGAGGTGGTGGACTGGGAGGGCAAGTTCCGCACGCCGCTGCACTCGTTCACCTCGACACCCCGCCCGCTGGACGGCATTCCGCCGTTCGTCTGGCACGGCGCCATCCGCACCCCGGAGGTGGCCGAGGTCGCCGCGTTCTACGGTGACGGGTTCTTCGCCAACCACATCTTCTGGCCCGCCGTGCACACCCAGCGGATGGTGGAGTTCTACCGACGGAGGTTCGAGCACTACGGCCACGGCTCCGCCGACCAGGCGATCGTCGGGCTGGGCGGCCAGGTGTTCATGCGGCGCAACTCGCAGGACGCCGTCGCCGAGTTCCGGCCGTACTTCGACGTCGCCCCGGTGTACGGGCACGGCCCGAGCCTGGAAGACTTCACCGCACAGACCCCGCTGACCGTGGGCAGCCCGCAGCAGGTGATCGAGCGCACCCTGGGCTTCCGCGACTACGTGGGGGACTACCAGCGCCAGCTGTTCCTGGTGGACCACGCCGGGTTGCCGCTGAAGACGGTGCTGGAGCAGTTGGACATGCTGGGTGAGGAGGTGGTTCCGGTGCTGCGCAAGGAGTTCGCCGCCGGCCGGCCGGCGCACGTGCCGGATGCCCCGACGTTCGCATCGTTGCGGGCGCGCCGGGACGCGGCGGCCGTCGCCGATGCGGCTGCCGGTGACGAGGTCCCGGCCGTGCCCGCCGGCACCGAGCAGTCCGATGACGGGCGCGAGGTCGTGGCCGCGGGGCAGGGGCGCTGACGCATGGCCGATCGCACCCTCGCCGTGCTGACATCGGGGCTCCGCCAGCCGTCGTCGACGGCGCTGCTGGCGCAGCGGCTCGGTGACGCCTCGGTGCATGCGCTCACCGAGCGGGGGTTCGCGACCGACCTGCACACCGTCGAGCTCCGTCCGCACGCCAAGGCGCTGGCGGACGCGACGGTCACCGGGTTCCCGTCACCGTCGTTGGAGAAGGTGATCACGTCGGTGACGGGGGCCGACGGGCTGATCGCCGTCACCCCCACCTTCGCCGCCTCCTACGCCGGGCTGTTCAAGTCGTTCTTCGACGTGCTGGACCCCACGGCGCTGACCGGCATGCCGGTGCTGCTGGCGGCCACCGGCGGCAGCGCCAGGCATTCGCTGGTGATCGAGTACGCCATGCGGCCGCTGCTGTCCTACTACCGCGCGGTGATCGTGCCGACCGGGGTGTTCGCCGCCACCGAGGACTTCGGCGACGGGCCGGGCGCCGCCCGGCTGACCGCGCGCATCGGCAGGGCCGCAGGCGAATTCGCCGGGCTCGTCGCACCGGGCGGCCGGGTCGCGGCGGCCGATCCGTTCGCCGACGCGCCGTCCTTCGCTGACCTGTTGCGGGGCGGCACCACCGAGTGAGGGACCCCGGATCCGAAGCAGGCGCTCCGCGCCCCGGCGTCCGCCGGCCGGTGGCGGGCCCCCGCGGGCGCCGTGCAAGATGGTCAGCCAGGCGCGCACCGGGCGGGGGCGCGCCGCTTCCGGATTCCCGCACGGCCCGGAGAGGACCAGCGATGGCGGACCACGACGGCAGCACGGCCGGGGGTGCCGCGCCGCTGCCCGCGGGCGCCGGCCGGCCGACCGCCGGTTCCGGCGGCGTGGGACCGGACCCGGACCGCCGCGCCCCGGTCTTCGGTGAGAGCCGTGCCGGCTGATCGATCGTCCGGTCCGGCGAGTGGCCGCGAACCGACGGAACGGGACGTCCGGCGCTGGCAGCGATACCTGTCCGACGAGCTGGCCGAGGCCGCCGTGTACCGGGATCTCGCCGGCCGCCGGTCGGGCGAGGAACGGGCCATCCTGATGGAGCTCGCGGACGCGGAGGGCCGGCACGCCGCGCACTGGCAGCAGTTGCTCGGCGATCGGGCGAGGCCGGTGCGGGGCAGCCTGCGCACCCGGGTCCTGGCGTTCCTGGCCAGGCACTTCGGGTCGGTGTTCGTGCTGGCGCTCGCGCAGCGCGCGGAGGGCCGCTCGCCGTACGCCAGCGACGAGCACGCCACCGACACCATGGCCGCCGACGAGCGGATCCACGGCGAG
>JBIQML010000356.1:0-822 GCA_044463405.1 Nakamurella lactea
ACCGGTGGCGCGATGCCCGTCCCATCGCCCCGTACCACAAGGGCGACGGGCACATCACCGACGACACCTTGATGACGCACGCCCTGGTCGAGGTCTATGCCCGGCGGCGGGATCACCTGGACGCCTATGCCGTTGCCGAGGATCTTGTTCCGCTTCTGATCGGAGAGCGACGGTGGATCCCGGAGTTGGAGACGGATGCGTTGCTGCTGCAACGGGTATTTCTGGCAGAGAAGTATCTGGTGGCCCGGTTGCACTACGGGCATGTCGATCCGCGCGAGGCCGGCACCGGGAACATCGTCAATTGCGGAGCGGCGATGTACCTGGCGCCGGTCGGGATCGTCAACGCCGGGAATCCGGCGGGAGCGTACGCCGAGGGCATCGACATCGCCGGCGCGCACCAGTCCAGCTACGGCCGGGAGGCCGCCGGGGTGTTCGCGGCGGCGGTGGCCGCGGCGGCAACGCCCGGTGCCACGCCGTCGAGCGTCTTGACTGCATGTCTGGAGTTGGCCAAGGACGGCACCCATGCCGCCATCGCAGCCGTTGCCGAAGCGGCGACCGGGTTCTCCACCTGGCGGGACGCGATCCCTGCGCTGCGTGAGGCGGTCGCACCCTACGACACCGTCGGGCCGGACTATCGCAGTCCGGACATGGACGCCCGACGTCCCAGCCGCACCAAGGCAATCGAGGAATTGCCGATCGCGCTCGGGATGGTTCTGGTGGGGGAAGGAGACCCCCGGGAGTCGATTCTCGGCGGAGTCAACTACGGGCGGGACGCCGATTCGATCGCCTCGATGGCCGGCGCGGTTGCCGACACGGGCCGCA
>JBIQML010000356.1:832-5496 GCA_044463405.1 Nakamurella lactea
CGGCGCCATGGGCGGCCGCTCGGTGATCCCGGCCGACTGGGCTGAGCAGGTGAGCAAAGCGTCCAAGATCGACCTGGAGTCGCCCGGATTGGTGATGGGCGAGGTCGCCAGGGATGTCTTCGCGCTGGACTCCCAGCGAGCCGAGCAGGTGGCGAGGAATCGGAGCGGCCTGCTGGCGGCACCAGCGATATGACGAGGCTCTCATGGGTGCAGCCGGAGGACCTGCTGGCGCACGAGTTCGTCGCCGCGCGGGGCGAGGGTCGCGACATCGACGACATCGTCGACCGCTGGCGTGCGGTGGGCGGTGAGGTGGCTGCGCCGGTCTCGGGCACCGGGGTGTCGGGCGTCCCTGCGGACTTGCGGGCACTGGCCGAGCGCCTGCTGGACGAGATCGCCTCACGACCCGTCGATCCTCACCAGGCGCAGGCGGAGCCGGACGATTGGCGGGCCATCGCTGCGAGCCGGAACGCGCCCCCTGAAGGCGACGGCGACCGTCGCCCGGCCGTCGCCGGCCCCGACCGCCACAGGCAGTTCGGCGCCGATCCTGACCGCGTGCTCGGCGCGTGGCAGGGTCGCGCCGCGGGATGTCTGCTGGGCAAGCCGGTGGAGAAGATCCCGCGCCGAGGCATCGAGGAGATCCTGACCTCGGCCGGCCGCTGGCCACTGAGTGGCTACTTCACCGCACGCGGCTTGCCCGACGAGGTGGCACAGCGCTGGCCGTGGAACCGTCGCAGCGCGCCGAACAGTCTCGCGGAGAACATCTCCGGCATGCCGGAGGACGACGACATGAACTACCCGATGCTCGCGCTGGGCGTGCTGAAGCGTACGGGGCCGAACGTTGGTACGGCGGACTTCGCCCAAGCCTGGCTCGACAACCTTCCCGGTGGACGGGTTTTCACCGCGGAACGCGCCGCGTACCGCAACCTGCTGCTGGGTCTGGATGCACCGGATACGGCGACCTGGCGCAACCCGTATCGGGAGTGGATCGGTGCCGCCATCCGCGGCGACATGCTCGGTTGGGTGATGCCCGGCAGTCCTGCCGGCGCGGCCGAACTTGCGTGGCGAGACGCGAGGCTGTCGCACACCCGCAACGGCATCTACGGTGAGATGTTCACCGCCGCAGCCTGCTCCGCCGCGCTGGTGGCGGAGTCTGTGGACGAGGTGCTGGACGCGGCGTTGTCGGTGATCCCGCCGGCCAGCCGGCTGGCACGAGCCGTCCGCACCGGTCTCGAGCTCGGCCGCAGCGATCGGCCGTTGACCGCCAGCCTGGACGAGATCGGCGATGCCTACGGTCACCTGCATTGGGTGCATGTGCTGGGCAATCTGTGCCTGGTGGCCTTCGCGCTGGCCCGCAGCCGCGGGGACTTCGTCACCGCTATTTGTACCGTGGTCACCGGGGGGTGGGATACCGACTCGAACGGTGCCACCGTCGGATCGATCTGTGGAGCGCTGGCCGGCGCGGCGGCGTTGCCGGACGAGTGGATCGTGCCGCTGCGCGACACCGTTCGTTCTTCGCTTCCCGGGTTCGACGGTGTATCGCTGACCGGGCTGGCTCAGCGGACCGTCCGATTGACGGCAGATTTCGCGAGGCGGTCGCCGCCTCGGGGCCCGGCGTCATGACTAGCCAGGATGCGAACTTCGACCCGCTGGTGCCGCGGCCCATCGACCGGCCGACGTCGGTGCCGCTGGATCCTGCCGCCGACCTGACCGTGCTGGATGATGCGAAGATCCTGGCCGCGCCGGGCGATCCGGCGCTCTGGCCGGCCTGGCGGGATGCGTTGCGGCGCTGGACCGCCGAGGCCCGGCGCCGCGTCGACTACCGGGACGGCGCCTACACCGATCCACGTTCGGCGTGGACGGCGAAAGCCGGCTCCGTGGCGCTGATCTGGCTCTGGGACGAGGAGCTGTACGACCACGCGGTTGGCCGATTCACCGTTCGGGAGTTCCTGCGGCGCTCCGCCGATCGGTTCGGCGGGTTCGACGCCGTGGTGCTCTGGCACGCCTATCCGGTGATCGGGATCGACGAGCGTAACCAGTACGACTTCTACCGCCAGGTACCGGATCTGGCCGGCCTGGTACGCGGCTTCCAGGACGCGGGCGTGCGGGTATTCCTGGACTACAACCCGTGGGACACCGGGACCCGCCGGCCGGAGCGCAGCGACGCGGCCGAGTGCGCCGCCCTGCTGGCCGAGACCGGAGCGGACGGCCTGTTCCTGGACACCCTGAAACAGGGCGCGCCCGAGTTGCTGGCGGCGCTCGAGCAATTGGATCGCCCGATCGCGCTGGAGGGCGAGTCCCGACTGCCGCTGGCCAGCATCGCCGACCACCAGCTCAGCTGGGCGCAGTGGTTCGCCGACTCCGCGGTGCCGGGCGTGCTGCGCGCGCACCTGTTCGAGCGCCGGCACATGATGCACCACACCCGGCGCTGGAACCGCGACCATTCCGCGGAGCTGCAGTCCGCCTGGCTGAATGGCTGCGGAATCCTGGTGTGGGAGAGCGTGTTCGGCAGCTGGGTCGGCTGGAACGACCGGGACGCCAGCCTGCTGCGCCGGATGACGGCCGTGCAGCGGGCATTCTCGGACGTGCTGCTGGACGGCGAGTGGACGCCGCTGGACGATCTCGGCCCGGACGTCCCCGACGGTGTTTACGCCTCCCGGTTCTCCGACGGCGGCCTGGACCTCTGGTTGCTGATCAACCGTGCCGACGAGCCGGTGTCGTTCGCGGTGGCCGATCCGGGGCCTGGCCGGGAGGCCCTCTGCCTGGACACCGGCGACGGCACCGTTCGGATCGCCGGACGAGGCCTGGCCGCCGTGCTGGCGCACCCGGCCGGTCGGCCACCGGATAGCCTGGCAGGGCTGGTCTCTCGGCTCGCGGCGGACCCGGTCTGCACCGACAGCACCTTCCCGGACCGGCCCGCCCGCCGGATCCCCGTCACCGCCCGGTACGGCGCGCCGACGGCGGACGCGGTCACCGTGCCGGCCGGCGAGCACTCGCTGACGCAGACCTACCGGCGGCGGGAAACCGGTTGGTACGGTCGGGTTCCGTACATCGAAGAGTGGAAGCCGCTGCCGCCCCGGTTGCACGACATGCGCAGCAGTGAGATCGCGGTGACGGTTGCCGCGGTGGCCGTCGACCGGCTGGAGGTCAGCCGCGCCGAGTTCCACCGCTTCGTCGTCGAGACCGGCTACCGGCCCGTCGTCGGACACCGGTTCCTGGCCGATCGTCCGCCACCGCTCGGCTCCGAGGACGAACCCGTCGCTGGTGTGGACCTGGCGGACGCGCGGGCCTACGCGGCCTGGCGCGGCGCCCGGCTGCCCACCGAGGTCGAGTGGCAGCTCGCCGCGGGCGACGGCGCGTTCGGCCGGAGATCCCCGTTGGTGTGGAACTGGACGGAGAGCGAGCACACGGACGGTCGGACCAGGTTTGCGATCCTCAAGGGCGGCAGTGCCTTCCGGGCGGAGGGATCGGACTGGTACGTCGACGGCGGAATCCAGCCGCCGAGCTATGCGCTGCAGATCCCGCTGCTCGGCATGGGGCTGGCCCGCTCCACGCGGATCGGCTTCCGGTGCGCCGTCGACCTACCCGATACGGTGGAGACAACACATCGGTGACCAATCGAGGGGACGACGGCATGGCAGCGGCGAACGGTGAGGCGGCGATGGTGGGTTCGGCTGCGCGAGGTTCGGCCGTGCAGGATGCCGCGGCGCACGACCCGGCGGCGCTGCAGACGGCCACCATCGTGGTGTGCCCGCTGTCCCAGGTGGAGCGGCTGTCCGGCGAGCTTAGTGTGGGCCACATCCTCACCCTGCTCGGCGACCCCGCGCAGGCCGTCACGCCGGACGGGGTCGCCGACCATCTGGTGATCCACATCCACGACATCGTCACCGCCAACGGCGACCAGATCCTGGCCGAGCGCTCGCACGTCCAGCAGGTGATCGACTTCGCCCGGGCCTGGGACGGCCGGGCGCCGCTGCTGGTGCACTGCTTCGCAGGCATCAGCCGCTCCACCGCCTCCGCCTTCATCACCGCGTGCGTGCAGCAGCCGGATCGTGCCGAGTCCGAGATCGCGCAGGAACTTCGCGCGGCCTCCGTCACCGCCACGCCCAACCGGCACCTGGTGGCGCTGGCCGACGACATCCTGCAGCGCGAGGGCCGGATGGTGGCGGCCATCGAGGGCATCGGCCTCGGAGAGCCCGCCGCGGAGGGCGTGCCGTTCACGTTGAGCGTTACCCGGTCGGTCTGACGGGTGATGTCCGGACCGGACTGCTGAATCGATCTGGAACACTGGGCGTTCGATCCGTCACCGCCTGGGTTGTCACCCGGGGCGTCACCAGGAGGCTGGTATGCCATCGTTTCCGCCGGGATTCCGCTGGGGGGTCGCCACCGCCGCCTACCAGATCGAGGGCGCTGCGGCCGAGGACGGCAGGGGACCGTCGATCTGGGACACCTTCTCGCACACCCCGGGGAGGACGGCGCGCAGCGAGAACGGCGATGTCGCGGTCGACCATTACCACCGGTACGCCGAGGATGTGGCGATCATGCGGGATCTGGGCCTGGCGGGCTACCGGTTCTCGATCTCCTGGCCGCGCGTCCAGCCGGGTGGCTCCGGCGCCTTGAACCCCGCCGGGGTCGCGTTCTACGACCGGCTACTGGACGAGCTGCAC
>JBIQML010000357.1:0-1012 GCA_044463405.1 Nakamurella lactea
GGCGAGCGGATGACGCAGTACACGTTCTTCTCGGTGGGCAGCGGCACGGGGCCGACGACGCGGGCACCGGTACGGGTGACCGTCTCCACGATCTTGCGCGCCGAGGCGTCGATGGCCTCGTGGTCGTAGGCCTTGAGCCTGATGCGGATCTTCTGTCCCGCCACGTGCGTGCCGTCCCTTTCTGCACTGCCTGTGCCGTGCACTGCCGTCACCGTGCACCGCCGTCGCCGTGCACTGCCTGCGCTGCGCACTGCCTGCGCTGCGCGCTGTCTGCGCTGCACCGGTCGCCTTGCGGCGGCTGGCCGTCGTGGCCGCCGGTGGCGACCACTTCTGCTGCTCAGCCGGACACGGCGCGACCCGGCGCACCGCAGCGTGCTGCGGTCGTTCCCGGTCACGGGCGCCGTTGGCGGCCCGCTGCCCTGTTCAGCTGACGTCCACTGCCGCCCCGGGGGGCGCCGTCGTGGTGACCGGTCCACGCGGTCGGGTGTGTCGCCCGCTGCGCTCACGCGTCGGCGCGGGTGTCCGAGCCGAGTTGTGTGGACCGACCGCGCCCCTTGCCGGAGCGCCTGGCCTTCCTGAAACTGCTGGTGGTTGCCTTTGCAGGTCCGGCCGGTTGGTGTTTCCGGTGCCGAAGCGCCCGGAGGGCCGGACTCCCCGATCCGGGCCGCGCGCAACCGCATGGCCCGGACAAGGCAACCGGTCAAGTATGCCTGACGCCGGGGGTGGACTTCAAATCGGGTCCGATGGGTTCCGGCCGGGGCCGGTTCGGGGGCCGGGTGCGGCGGCCGGTTCGGGGGCCGGTTCGGCGGCCGGTTCGGGAGCCGGTTCGGGGGCCGGGGGTCGGCCGGTTCGGCGGCCGGTTCGGGGCGCGTTCCGGGTCGGGCCGGGTCGGGCCGGGGCCGATCCCCCGTGATCGAGCACCACACTTTCGGTCCGAGCACCCACGATCTCAGGTGCTCGGTGTCAAACATTGGTGCTCGATCACGGGGCAGGCGGAGCGCCAGGGCGCGGG
>JBIQML010000357.1:1112-5489 GCA_044463405.1 Nakamurella lactea
CAGCGTCCAGGGCGCGGGCAGCGTCCAGGGCGCGGGCAGCGTCCAGGGCGCGGGCAGCGTCCAGGGCGCGGGCGGGATCCAAGAAGGGCAGGGTCCAGGCATGGCAGGGTCCAGGACGCGGGCGGGCCCATCTGTCCCCCTGTCCGATCTTCATCCACACTCGGCCTTTGACATCACTCAAACACCAGGCATTGCCCCATGGTGGATGCCATGACGACGACGCACACCACGGCCAGCGCCACCCTGAGCGTGGACGCGCTGATCTCGGCCATCTGGACCCGGCGAACCGCGCTGCGGGACGGGTACACCGATGCCGAACTAGCAGCACGCGTCCGGCACGGCACCATCGGTCGTCTGCAACCGGGCTTCTACCGTGACTTCGACGCGGACCCGAAGGACGACAGCTTCGGCCTTCGCCAGCACGCGATTCGCGCGACCGCCGCGGGCTTGAGCGCACCGGGCCTGTCCCTCAGCCATGTCTCGGCCGGAGTGCTGCGCGGGCTCGCGATCTATCGCATAACGCTCGATCGGGTGCACCTGACCCGGAACGGCCGAGGCGGTGGTCGGCGCACACCGCATCGACAAATCCACGCGGCGATGCTTCGGCCGGACGAGGTGGAGCGCGTGGGTCGCATCGCCGTCACCTCCATCCCGCGAACCCTCCTCGATCTGGCGCGAACCGTCTCACTGGACTCCGCCGTTGTCGCGGCCGACCGCGCCCTGAACCAGGGACTCGTCACGCCGACCGCCCTCGTCGAGCAGTTGCGCGCCACGGTTCGATGCGCGGGCCTCCCAGCCGCCCGTCGGGCGCTCGAGGCGGTGGACGGTCGCAGCGAGAGCGTCGGAGAGACCCTGACCCGGCTGGGCCTGACCAGCATGGGTCTCCCGCCCAGCACCTTGCAGTTGTGGATCTACGACGAGAACGGAAGTCCGGTCGGGCGCGCCGACCTTGCCTATCCCGAGGGCGGTGTCCTGGTCGAGTTCGACGGCAGGGTCAAGTACGGTGCCCTGCTACAGCCCGGTGAGTCGATCCAGGACGTCATCCTGAGGGAGAAGCGCCGCGAGGAGGCCCTCAGCGCTCTCGGATGGCTGGTGATCCGGGTGACTTGGGACGACCTGCGGTACCCGACCAAGCTGGCGAATCGGATCCGCCGGGCGATCGACGATCGGCGGAGCCTGGTGGCCGCCGGAATCATCCGCGGAAGTGTCGAGCAGACGCCCGCGCTGACCGTCTCCATGTGACGAGCACGCGCGAGACCTGTGACGACCGCGCGCGAGACCGAGCAGCGCGTCAAGCACCCGAAGCATGTCGTGAGAACCTGATCGAGCATCAGGATTCCGCAGCCAGAACCTGATCGAGCACCCGAATTCCGCAGCCAGAACCTGATCGAGCACCAGGATTCCGCAGCCAGAACCTGATCGAGCACCAGGATTTCGGACCGAGCACCCAAGATCACAGGTGCTCGGATCGGAAAACGGGTGCTTGATCACCGGAAGTGGCGGACGCCGGCCGAGACGTGAGCGGGTGAATCACAAACGACGTCTCCGGCACAGCCCCGCCGCCACGCCAAACGACGCCCCGGCACCCCTGGACCCGCCCGACGGAAGCACGCGGGCCGGCACGCCCGCCTTCCCGAACACGACGAAGCCCCCGTCCGGACGAATCCGGGCGGGGGCTCCGCGGTCGAACGGGCGACGGGCAGGACCCGCCGTCAGCTCACTTGATGATCTTGGTCACCGAGCCGGCGCCGACGGTGCGGCCACCCTCACGGATGGCGAACCGCAGGCCCTCCTCGATGGCGATCGGCTGGATCAGCTCCACGCGCATGTCGGTGGTGTCGCCCGGCATGACCATCTCGGTGCCCTCCGGCAGGTTCACCACACCGGTCACGTCGGTGGTGCGGAAGAAGAACTGCGGACGGTAGTTGTTGAAGAACGGCGTGTGCCGCCCGCCCTCGTCCTTGCCCAGCACGTAGACCGTGGCCTCGAACTCGGTGTGCGGGGTGATCGAGCCCGGCTTGACGACGACCTGGCCGCGCTCCACCTCCTCGCGCTTGGTGCCGCGCAGCAGCAGACCGACGTTGTCGCCGGCCTGGCCCTGGTCGAGCAGCTTGCGGAACATCTCCACGCCGGTGACGGTGGTCTTGAAGGACTTCGGCTTGATGCCGACGACCTCGACCTCCTCGTTGACGTTGATCACGCCACGCTCCACCTTGCCGGTGACGACGGTGCCGCGCCCGGTGATGGTGAACACGTCCTCGATCGGCATCAGGAACGGCTTCTCGGTGTCGCGCACCGGGTCCGGGATCTTCTCGTCGACCGCGTCCATCAGCTCCTCGATGGCCTTGACCCACTTCGGGTCGCCCTCGAGCGCCTTGAGCGCGGACACCCGAACCACCGGGGCGTCCTCGTCGAACTCCTGCGAGCTCAACAGGTCCCGCACCTCCAGCTCGACGAGCTCGAGGATCTCCTCGTCGTCGACCAGGTCGGCCTTGTTCAGCGCCACCAGGATGTAGGGCACCGCGACCTGACGGGCCAGCAGCACGTGCTCCTTGGTCTGCGGCATCGGACCGTCGGTGGCGGCCACCACCAGGATCGCGCCGTCCATCTGGGCCGCACCGGTGATCATGTTCTTGATGTAGTCGGCGTGGCCGGGAGCGTCCACGTGCGCGTAGTGGCGCTTCGCGGTCGTGTACTCCTGGTGCGAGATGTTGATGGTGATACCGCGCTGACGCTCTTCGGGCGCCT
Source organism: Nakamurella lactea (assembly GCA_044463405.1). Taxonomy (GTDB): domain Bacteria; phylum Actinomycetota; class Actinomycetes; order Mycobacteriales; family Nakamurellaceae; genus Nakamurella; species Nakamurella lactea_B. Next base: position 3,861 of record JBIQML010000357.1, read on the forward strand.
TGTCGATGTCGTCGAACGCCGCGGCCGTGTTGACGTCCGGGTACTTCTCCGCCAGGACCTTGGAGATCGCGGCCGTCAGGGTGGTCTTGCCGTGGTCAACGTGGCCGATGGTGCCGATGTTGACGTGCGGCTTGCTCCGGTCGAACTTCGCCTTCGCCACTGCTGTCCTCCTCAGGACTTGTTCTTGCGCCGTGCGATGAGTCAGGAACCTGAATCAGATCGTCAGGGCGGTTGGATGGATCTGGACCGGACCGGTGGCCCGGACCCGTGGCCAGGCGGAATGTCTCTCCGCCCGGTACGACTGTGGGGTGGGGGATTTCACTCGCCCGTCGCCTTCGCGATGATCTCCTTGGCCACGTTGGCCGGCACCTCCGCGTAGGAGTCGAACACCATCGAGTACGACGCCCGGCCCTGGGTCCGGGACCGCAGGTCCCCGACGTAGCCGAACATCTCGCTCAGCGGCACCAGCGCCTTGACGACCCTGGCCCCACCGCGCTCGTCCATGGCGTTGATCTGCCCACGCCGCGAGTTCAGGTCGCCGATCACGTCACCCATGTTCTCCTCAGGGGTGATCACCTCGACGGCCATCATCGGCTCGAGCAGCACCGGCTTGGCCTTGCGCAGGGCCTCCTTCATCGCCATCGAGCCGGCGATCTTGAACGCCATCTCGGACGAGTCGACCTCGTGGTACCCGCCGTCCAGCAGCGTCACCTTCACGCCGAGGACGGGGTAGCCGGCCAGCACGCCGTACTGCATGGCGTCCTGCGCACCGGCGTCCACCGACGGGATGTACTCCTTCGGGATGCGCCCACCGGTGACGGCGTTGACGAACTCGTAGGTGGCGCCGTCGGACTCGGTGACGTCCAGCGGCTCGACCTTGATCTGCACCTTGGCGAACTGGCCGGACCCACCGGTCTGCTTCTTGTGGGTGTACTCCAGCTTGTCCACGATGCCGCGGATGGTCTCCCGGTAGGCGACCTGCGGCTTGCCGATGTTGGCCTCGACCCGGAACTCCCGGCGCATGCGGTCCACCAGGATGTCCAGGTGCAACTCGCCCATGCCGGCGATCACGGTCTGGCCGGTCTCGGCGTCGTTGTGCACCTTGAAGGTCGGGTCCTCCTCGGCCAGCTTCTGGATCGCGACGCCCAGCTTCTCCTGGTCACCCTTGGTCTTGGGCTCGATCGCGACCTCGATCACCGGGTCCGGGAAGCTCATGGACTCCAGCACGATCGGGTGCGCCGGATCGGCCAGCGTCTCACCGGTGGTGGTCTGCTTCAGGCCCATCACCGCGACGATGTCGCCAGCGGTGCACGAGGCGCGCTCCTCCCGCTTGTTGGAGTGCATCTGGTAGATCTTGCCGATGCGCTCCTTGCGGTCCTTGGTGGCGTTGATCACCTGGGAGCCGGCCTCCACGGTGCCCGAGTAGACCCGAAGGAAGGACAGCTTGCCCAGGTGCGGGTCGGTGGCGACCTTGAACACCAGGCCGCAGAACGGGGCGCTCGGGTCGGGCTCGCGCTCGGCCGGGGTGACGCCGTCCTGCAGGGTGCCGTGCACCGCCCCGACGTCCAGCGGGGACGGCAGGTAGTCGGTGACGGCGTCCAGCATCGGCTGGATGCCCTTGTTCTTGAA
>JBIQML010000358.1:0-5481 GCA_044463405.1 Nakamurella lactea
AACCCGGATCGAGGGGGGGCGCACGCCGTCGAATCGCTCCCCGGCGTCCAGCACGGCGGCGACGCCTCGCTCGGCCACGTCGGCCAGGATCGGGGCCACCGCCTCGTCGGCGGTGCGCGCGGACCCGGCGGCACGCGGCAGCACGCCCCGCAGGTCCGCGGTGGCGCCTACGCCTCCGGTCAGGTCGATTCGTCGCAGCATGGTCTCTACTCGGTCGGGAGCGCGGTACCGGACAAGGGTACGGGACCGGCCGCGCCCGCTCGCGAGCAGCCGCACGGGCCGGGCCACCCAGGCGCGGCAGCCGTGGCCAACGAGAGCCGCGACGCGCCGGCCCGCCAGGTCCCACGATGGGCACACCCGGCAGAGGGGTTCCGCCGCGCGGGTACCACCGATCGGCGGGGCGCGACGCCGAACGCCTCGCCCGGTATTTCTGATAGGCAACCCTAACGTGATGACGAAATCACTGGGGGGCGCTCACAACAATTGTCCAACCGCACCGGTCCCATCGCCAAACTCCCTGGCAGATAGGGGCTTCAGCTGCCTGAGGTAACCCTTACCTAATGGTCATGATCGCACCGTCGATAGGTTAGGCAATGCTGGCTGGAAACGGCATGGAAATTGCGGGATCATCATGGCATGACGGTCATCCACCGCGCTGCCCAGCTGGAGGTCGAACCCGCCACGACCGGACTGGCGGGGCGGTTGAACTGGCTGCGTGCGGGAGTGCTCGGCGCCAACGACGGGATCGTCTCGACCGCGGCGCTGGTTCTCGGGGTCGCCGGCGCGACGAGCAACCACGGCTCGATCCTGCTGGCCGGTCTGATCGGCCTGCTGGCGGGCGCGATGTCCATGGCGGCCGGAGAGTTCGTATCCGTGTCCACGCAACGCGACAGCGAGCGTGCCGTGCTCAGGCGGCAGCGTCGGCTGCTGAGATCGTCACCGCAGCAGCAGCTGGCCGCGCTCGCCCGCGCCTACCATGCGAAGGGCATCGACGAGGATCTTGCGTTCCGGGTCGCCGAGCAGTTGACCGCGCACGACGCGGTTGCCGCGCATGCGGAGGCCCGGCACGGCATCGACTCGGACGACCTGACCAACCCCTGGCACGCCTCATTCGCATCGTTCGTCTCGTTCGCCGTCGGGGCCCTGATCCCGCTGATCGGGGTGCTCGCCGATTCCAGCGCCTGGATCACCGCCGGACTGGTGGCGGTGGCACTGGCCGTCACCGGCGCGGTGAGCGCGTGGCTCGGGCGGGCACCGATCGCCCGGGCGGTCGCACGGAACGTCGGGGGCGGCCTGCTGGCCATGGCGATCACGTACGGCCTGGGAAGTCTCGTGGGAACGGTCCTGTAACAGGTCCTTGCCGATGACCCGCCGGTCCGTCGGCCGGGCCGCACGGTCCGGCAACTCCGCGCTCACGTCCTGTGCACTGCCCTAGGCAGGTCGTGTGACCCGCCCCCCGGCCGCGGGACACCCCCGCGTCCCGCTCGGGCGTGCCCACCACCCCATCGGTCGATCATGGCTGGGGCGTGCTCGTACCCCCCACCGATAAATCGTCCGGATGGCCACCGTTATCGATCACATTCTAAGGACCACCCAAGATCCGCAATTGCCCTTCTTTATCAACCATTCGGGGTTGACACCGTGTATGTGCGCGATCACACTCAGGTGACGGCGGCGAGGCAGGACGCGATACCGCCCGTCGCCTTCGGACCTATCGAGCGGTGACGCGACGCACGGATCACCCGCTGTTCCGCCGCGGCGTCGCCTCCGGGCTGGGTGAGGAGCGGCAATGTTCGGAAGCGGCAGATGGACCCCACGCATCAGGACAGTCATCACGGCGCTCGCGGCGGCGGTGCTGGCTATCGGGATGACCGTCACCCCCGCCATCGCCGCAACGCCTCAACCCGGGATGGCGAATCAACACGGGTCACCACAACGGCCCGAGGGGCCCTGTGACATCTATGCCGCCGCCGGAACTCCGTGCGTCGCCGCCCACAGCACCACTCGCGCGCTGTACGCGTCCTACCGCGGTCCGCTGTACCAGGTCCGGCGCCTGTCGGACGGGAGGGTCACGAACATCGGCGTGGTCGAACCGAGCGGTGGGCCGGTGCCCAGCGCGGGTGGATACGCGGACGCCGCAGCGCAGGACCGCTTCTGTGCCGACACCGTGTGTGTCATCACCAAGATCTACGACCAGTCACCGATGCACAACGACCTCACGCGGGCTCCTCGCGGAGCCTTCAGCGGGCCCGCCGCGGGCGGAGCGGACAACCTGCCCCTGGCGTCCATGGCTCCCGTCTCACTCGCCGGGCACAAGGTCTACGGCGTGTTCATCGAACCGGGAATGGGACTGCGGGACGACAACACGCGCGGCGTCCCCGTGGACGACCAGCCCGAGGGCATGTACTGGGTAGTCGACGGCCATCACTTCAACGACGGGTGCTGCTTCGACTACGGCAACGCCGAGGTCGACAGCCGTGACGACGGCAACGGCACCATGGAGACCTCGTACTTCGGTGATGCGCCGTACTGGTACCACGGTCAGCAGCCCGGTCCGTGGATCATGACCGATCAGGAGAACAATCTGGTCGGCTGCGTGAACCAGCACAGCACGTCGAAGTACTGCGCGGATCTGCCGACCGTCACCGATCGATTCGTGTCCGCCTTCGCCAAGGGCGAGCCGCACCATTGGGCGAGCCTCGGCGGCGACGCGCAACAGGGTCCGCTGACGACGATGTTCGACGGACCCCGGGTGGACTCCTCCTACGATCCCATGCGCAAACAGGGCGCCATCGTGCTCGGCAACGGTGGCGACAACAGCAACGGATCGCAGGGCACCTTCTACGAGGGTGTGATGACCGCGGGCTATCCCAGCGATGCCACCGACCAGGCGGTCCAGGCCAACATCGCCGCGGCGAACTACGCCACCGCTCCGCTGACCGTCGCACCGGCATCCGAGGTCGACGTCTCGCCCGGCCTGCAGACCTTCGCGCCGCACACCACGAACGACGTCACCGAAACCTTCACCAACACCACCGGTTCGCGGGCCGTGGGAGTCCGACTGGGCCTATCGCTGCCGCGCGGATGGTCCGCCACGGTCTCCGGCACCCATCGCGGGACGGCGACCTTCGGATCCGTCGACGCGGGCGCCACCGTCACAGCCACCTTCACGGTGACCTCCGGCCGTCGCCCGTTCGACGGTGATCTGGTCGGCACGGCGACATGGACGGATCCGGGCCGTCCGGGCCGTCGGAGCTGGACGGCGTCCGAACAGGTGCGCAACGTGGATCCCATCAAGATCAACGAGTTCCGCACCGGCACCGACGGCAACGCCAGCAACTCGTTCATCGAGCTGTCCAACGCCGGCGATCGAACCGTCGACCTCTCGCACTGGACGCTGACCGAACATGCCACGCAGCAGGCTGTCGACTCGACGATCACGATCCCGGCCGGCACCAGGGTGGCCGCCGGAAAGACCTACCTGCTCGGCCTGTCGCCCTCCGGGCTCGCGGCACCGACGCAGCCGGGGGCGAGCACGCTGAACGTCACCAGCACGACCGGTCTCGCGCCGGGGCAGCAGGTCCAGATCGGCACCGGCCGCACCGCCGAGACGCGGACGATCACCGCGCTGAGCACCTCCGGGGCCACCGGTCCGCGGGTGGCCGGCAGGATGGGCAACGCGGTGAAGCTGTCCGGTGACCACGAATACGTCGAATTGCCTGCGAACATCGCCGGCGGCCTCAACGACTTCACGATCTCCGCGTGGGTCAACCCGGCCGACGACACCACCTGGTCGCGGATCTTCGACTTCGGGACCGGGACCGACAACTACATGTTCCTGACCCTGAACGCCGGCGGCGCGGGACTGCGATACGCGATCACCACGAGCGGCAACGGCGCCGAGCAGCAACTCACCGGTGGCGGGCAACTGCCGCTGAACACCTGGTCGCACGTCGCGGTGACCCTGTCGGGCGACACCGGCCGGCTCTACCTGGACGGCGCCCTGGTCGCGACCAACACCAACATGACGCTGCACCCGGCAAGCCTGGGCGACACCGACAACGACTGGATCGGCCGATCACAGTTCCCCGCCGATCCCTACCTGAACGCCACGGTCGACGACGTCCAGATCTACGACACCGCGCTGACGGCCGACCAGATCGCCGCACTGGCCGGAGGTCAGGGCGGAGCCGGGGACGTCGCCTCCTACAAGTTCGACGAGGACTCCGGCCCGGTCGCGCTGGACTCCTCCGGCAACGGGCGTGACGCGACGATCGTCAGTGAGGCGACCGGAGCCCACTCGAGCACGCCGCTGTGGCAGCCCCTCCCCGACGGACCGATCACCGTTCCGGCCGGCTCCACGAACGTGCCGGTGACGAGCATCTCCGGTTTCAAGGTCGGACAGAAGATGCGCATCGGTGCCGGCCGGAAGCTGGAGACGGCCACCGTGACCGCCGTCGGCACGCCGGGCAGCCAGGCGTATCTCGCGGCGCCCGCGCCGGCCGGATCCACCAACATCAAGGTGACCTCGACCAGCAACATCACCGCGGGTGACGTGATCCACCTGGACACCGGCGACAGGACGGAGACGATCAAGGTCGCCGCGGTCGGCACAGCCGGCAGCCACGGGACCGGGCTCGATCTGGCGGCTCCGCTGACCATCGATCACGCCGCGAACCTGCCGTTCAGCGACCGTGGGACCGGGGTCAGCTTCTCGCCCGCCACCAGATTCCCGCATTCCAGCAACGAACCGGTGCAGGCGCTCGGTGGCGGTCTCGCGCTGGACAAGCCCCTGCAGCACCGGCATTCGATCAACACGCCCATCCTGGACGGCGCCGTCACCGATGCCGGCTATCAGGGAACGACGGCGCCCGACCAGTGGTTCGGTGGGCCGGCGCTGTCCGCGGGGGCCGGCAGCATGGCGCTGCGGAACTCCCGCGGGATGCTCGTCGACAGCCTGAACTACGGCGCGCTCGTCGATCCGTGGCTCGCCGAGGGCTACCAGGGTGCTTCCGGTCCCGGCCGGTCCGGCTGCTACGTCACCGCCCCGGGAACCTCTGGCGGTGACGGAACCAGCGCAACCCGATACCCGGACGGCAGCGACACCGACAGCAACTGCGGCGATTTCATCACCACCACGAACCCCAGCCCGGGTGGACCGTCCACCATCACGCTCGCGCCGGGCCCGCTGGTGTCGCTGCGGGCAACCACCGGCGATACCCCGACCTACATCCGGCACGACGACTCCGACGACGCCATCGTGATGTCCGCGATCGAAGCGACCGGCGGGTCGAGGGCGGCCCAGGACGCCACCTTCGTGGAGACCGCCGGCCTGGCCGATCCGAGTTGCGTGTCCTTCGAATCCGTCAACCGGCCAGGCAGCTACCTGCGCCACCGGAACTTCATCCTGCACCTGCAGCCGAACGATGGCGGCTCGCTGTTCGCGCACGACGCGACGTTCTGCCCGGAACCCGGCAACAG
>JBIQML010000359.1:0-5479 GCA_044463405.1 Nakamurella lactea
TGGGCTGCCATGGGTCGGGAGTGTCGAGCAGTGTCCAGCCGGCCGGGATTTCCGGCTCGACGGCTTCCAGGGCGTATGGTTCTGGTTCCCAGAGGTGTTCGACGCTGGGAAGGTTGGGTTCGCAGAAGGTGTTGTCCCAGTCCGTGTTCCAGTCGATGTCCCACTCTGTGTCCGGCTCGTGCTCCAGGTGTGGCCGTATGTCCCAGTCCGGGTCTGGGTCAAGCTCGGGTTGGGGCCGAAGGTCTGGGTCTGGGGTGAGGTTCGGGTCCGGCTGGGATGAAGCACCCCAGGTTTTGTTCCTAGTTGGGTACGAGGGCCGGGGTCGGCTGGCTCGCGGGGTGTGAGGCGCCCTTGAGGGCGGCCTCGTACTCGGCTGGTGGAACGTAGCCGAGGGCTTCATGTAGGCGTTCCTGGTTGTACCAGGCCATCCATTCGGCGGTCGCCAGTTCGACGTCGTCGACCCCTCGCCACGGCTTGCCGCGGTTGATTAACTCGGTCTTGTAGGCGGCATTGACCGCCTCAGCGAGGGCGTTGTCGTAACTATCGCCACGTGACCCCACCGATGGTGCGATCCCAAGCTCGATCAGTCTGTCGGTGTATGCCAGCGACAGGTACTGCGATCCGCGGTCGGAATGATGGATCAACTCAGAAAGATCTGAGTTCGATTGCCATACAGCATGATTGAATGCCTGCAGCGGCAGGTCTTCGGTGCGCATCGTGGTCGAGACCGCCCATCCGACGATCTTGCGGGTACACACGTCGGTGACGAACGCGGTGTAGCAGAACCCCTGCCAAGTGCGCACGTAGGTGATGTCAGCGACCCATAATCGGTTCGGCGCAGCAGCGATGAACTGGCGGTTGACCAGGTCGGCCGGCCGCGAATCGGCCGGGTCGGTGACCGTGGTAAATATCGGCTTACCTCGCTGCACGCCGCGCAAGCCGGCCTTGTGCATCAGCCGCCGGGTTTGTTCGCGGCCCAGGTGCCAGCCGCGGCGTTTCATCGCTGCATGCATCTTCTTGACGCCGTAGACCGAGAAGTTGTCCTTATGGACGGTGCGCAGGTCAGCGATCAGCTGTTCATCGCGGATCTCGCGATCTGATGCCGGACGCACTCGGGCGGCGCGGTAGCCGCGTGCGGTGAGAAACCCCGGGATTGCTGCCCGTAGGACACGGCAGATGAGCTCGACCCCGAACTGATCGCGATGTGCATCGATGAAGGCGATCATTTCGTCACGGGGCGGTCGAGCTCCGCTGCGAAAAACGCGGACGCTGACTTCAAAAGCTCCAACGTTATCTTGGGTCGGTTCGGTCATTCTGCAGCGTGAGCAGGGTGTTCTCGTTGTGGACGGTGTCTGCGACGGGTGGCCCGTGCAGGCGGGTGGCGCGGAGTTGGCCGTGCAGCTGGGCTACTTGGTTGCGCAGGCGACGGTTGTCGTCGTCGAGTTCAGTGATGCGGGCGTGGGCAAGTTTGAGCCGTTGCCGCAGGGACGCGTCGGAGCTGCGCTGGGTTTGGTCGATTACCGGCGGGCTTGTCGGGCGTTGGTCGGTGAGTTGGCGGATCTGGTCGCGTAGCCCGGCTTGGGCGTAGAGCCAGGCGCGGGAGACACCGGCGCGGGCGGCGATGTCGATGACCGTATAGCGCTGACCGGTTTCGCTGAGCTCGCGCAGGGTGCGCTGGGCGCGTTCTAGAGTGCTGTCACGGCGCCGTTGAGCGGCGGCGAGCAGGTGGTGGGTGTTGTCAGAACGCATCGGATGTTCCTCCTCCGCAGCATGTTCCGCCGGAAGATGCGTGGCCGCACCGGCAGCCGGGGTCGTGTTCGAGGGTGCTGATGATGGTGAGCAGGTTGGTCTCGACGGAGCGGTTCATTTCGGCCAGGCGGATGTGGCCGTCGGTTTCGGCGCGGGTAATCAGAGCGCGGGTGGCGGCGAGCTGCTGGCGGTGTTGAGGTAGGAATTCGGCGGTGGTGACGAACAGCGGACAAGTCAGGCAGGCGTTGGCGTGTGGACACGATCTCTGCATCGGCAGACCGCAATAGCCGTTCGGTAGAGCCATTTTCGCGCGAGACAGATTCTGTTTCATCCAAGCGGCGTCGGCGAGCGGACCGTCGGTGCTGGTGTCGACGGGCTCGCCGCGAATGTTGATCTTCTGAGCGCGTTCCCACTGTTCGCGGATGGTGGTGTCGGCGAGGCGCGCGTAGCGGGCGGTCATGGTGTGGCTGGTGTGGTCGAGCAGGCGACGCACCACTTCCTGCGGCACGTCGTTGTTGATCAGCCGGGTGGCGTAGGTGTGCCGAAACTGGTGGGGTGTGACCTTGACCGGGCAGCCGAATTCGTCGATGACCGCGATATCGGCCATCCATCGCTTGAGCTGCATGTCGAAAGTTCCCGTGTGGATGGGGAATCGACCGTCGGGGTTGGCATGTCCACGCGGCAGCAGGACGCTGGTGTCGGGGAACCGTTGTCGAGCGCGGATCTGTTGGGCCTCGATCATGGTGGTGAGTTCGTCGTCGATGGGGACCATGGCGTCGCGGCGCATCTTGTGGTTGCGGTAATGCAGGTAGACCGCTCCCTGGTGGTCGCGGATCAGGCAGTCCAGCCCCAGTCGGGTGGCATCGCCGATGCGCAGCCCGGTGCGGATGAGGATCTCGACCAGCAGCCGGATCCGCGGATCGGTGAGGCGGGCGAGGTTGTCGGCGCTTTCGAGCTGGTTCATGACGAACTCGGGGATCGCGCGCGGCGCTGACGCTTCGGCGCGGCGGGGATAGTCACTGGGATACAGTTCCGCCTCGGCGGGCAGCCGCGCCCAGCGGTGCTGGCGGACGGCGCGCAGAAGCCCTGTGACGGAACTGATGTCGCTGCTGCGGGTCTTCGCGTGCGGGACGGCGACCGCCAGCTGAGCCAGGTAGGTCTCCAGTGCCGCGCGGTCCAGCGCGGCGGGACCGGGCGAGGCTGCTAGTCCGGGTGTCAGCCGCGACAGCCGCACGATGGCGATGAGATCCTTGCGCAGCTGGCCAAGCCCGATGCCGCAGGAGATGCGCCATCGGCACCAGCGTTTGGCAAGCTCGCGCAGCCAGCGTGGCTGCACCGGTGTGAAGTCCAACCTGGCCCCCTGGCCGGCAGCGACGCCGAGCCGTCGCAGTAGCCACACATCACGTGGGTATTCGCTGTCCCATCCTGTTCCGTCGCGGACGTCGAGCAGGCAGTCGATCGCGTAGCCGAGGAAAGCCCGCGGTGAGGTGGTCGAGGCGGCGGCGGGCAGTCGGACCAGCCAGTCCTGCATCGAGTGGTCCAGCAGCGAGACGGAGGCGCTGCCCGCTAGATGGTCCAACAGTGGTTTGATCGATCGCGGTGTGGTGCGGGTGCGGTTGGCATCGACGCGGCACTGGATCGCGTACTGGATCTCAAGCCGCAATTGCGGTGGCAGCGGCCCGAAGTCGAACTGGTCTTCACCGTAGCTGGTGCAGTAGGCGATGAACTCCGCCGCCGGTGGCCGGCCTCGCTGCCGCCACCGGGCATGGTGTGACCGGCACCAGCCGCCATCCAACTCAGCCCACAACGAGCACCCCGGCAGCGCGCACACGCTGGTCGTGGTGGCCAGGGTCGGCGTCCACTGATCCTCGGTCGGGCGTCCGGCTTTGTCCCAATCGCGGGAATGCCTGTAACACAGACGGTATCGGTGCTGCCCGTATCCGCAGCCGGTGACCTGGCACGGCTGAAGCGGACGGTGTCCCATCACGGCCGGATCCGCAGAGGCCACCCAAGCCCGCCGGTCGGGACGGTCCTCGAGGTTCCATCGCCGCAGATGAGCCGAACAGAGTCCGCCATAGCGGCTGGAATGCACGCAGCCGCTGACCTCGCAAGCGGGCGTCCCAAGGATCGGGTCGTCCGCTGCGGGCACCAGCACATCGACTCGGAACTCGGGGCGCAACAACGTATCCAGGCGACCGTGCAGGCTTGTATCCGGCTGGGTGGCCAGCGCCTCGACACTCACCGCTGCACGTCCTCGTCCGTCAACCAGCCCACCGCCACCAGCGCCCGCCGAGCGTCCTCGATCCTCAGGTGCGCGTACGTGTCGCTGGTGGTCGTGATCGAGGTATGTCCCAGCAGTTTGGCGACCACCTCCACCGCGACACCGCGGCGCAACAGTTCGGTGGCGTAGGTGTGCCGAAACATGTGCGGCCCGAACATCGTCCCGGTCCGCTTGCGGATCCGGCAGGTCAGGTCGTAGACACTCGGATACGTCAACGGACTTCCAACCGGGCTGGACCACAGGTTGACGAACACAAAGTCGCTGTCCAGGTCGCCGTACTCGGTGTGCAGATAGTCGCAGTAGAGGCGGATCACCCGCGCTGGCACCGGCACCTGCCGACCGCCACCCTTGGCTCGAGCGTGGTTGCCGTTAGTTCGTGGCGTCACCACGACCAGCCGGGACGCGGCGTCGATGTCGCTGTGCCGCAACCCCAGCGCCTCACCGACCCGAAACCCGCTCTCGGCAAGCAACGTGAACAGAAACCGATCCCGCAGCCGATCGCACGCCGCCACGATGGCCGCGACCTGCTCGCCGTCGAGCGTGCCGGGGATGCGCCGATCGGCGCGCAGAGCGATCCGGCGGGTTCGTTCCGGTCGAGAGCCCAAGTGCGCCAACAACGGCCGCCAGGACCCGCCGCCTGTCCCACGTCGCTGCCAGGTCACCAGCAGATCGCCCAGGTCCACGCCGTGACGCTGCTGGAATTCGTAGAACGCCGACACCGCCGACAGCTTCCGGTTCACCGTCGACTCCGAACACATGCTCGCCGCCGTCGGCAGCCCGGTCACATTCCCGGCCCGCGACCCCGCCGGCAACCGCAGCCAGGCCACGAAGCGCCCCACATCCTCGAGCCGCACCGCCGACCACACCAGGGCGTGCTGGTCGAGGAACTCGAACCAGTCCCGCAGATCGTGCGCATAAGCCTTGACCGTGTTCGGCGAGCGCTCCACCGCATGCAGATGCGCCAGGAACGACTCCGCCGGCTCCACCACCGAGCCGTCGTCAGTCACCGTCCACGACCGCGGATCGCCGAACGGCATCTCGACTCGCTGCACCCGGATACCCAGCCCCGTCATAGACACCGAAGATAACCAGCCCACAACGGATCTCGGCGCACCCCGGACCGCGTGTCGTTTACATCATCGACAGGACGCTGAGAACCTCAGATAACATTGGCTCTGCGTAGTTCGGCTACTTCTCGTTTAAGCTTGCGAATCTCGGCGTGCTCGGAGCTGCTTGTGCCGGGGCGCTCTCCGGCGTCGACTTGGGCCTTGCGTCGCCACCGACGCACTGATTCCTCCGAGATGCCGAGTTTGCTGGCCACCGACTTGATGGCCTCAAACTCAGAAATATCCGAGGCTTCCATCATCGTGTCCAACAACCGCAACGCACGATCACGAAACTCCGGCGAATACTGACGGGGCATGCTCCTGATCCTCCTATAAAGATCGG
>JBIQML010000360.1:0-5471 GCA_044463405.1 Nakamurella lactea
CACGGCAACTGGCTGATCGGGAAGAACGACGCGGAGAACAGCGACGCCGGGATGACTCCGAACCGCAGCACCAGGTTGAACGCGGTCGCGGCGTCGTTGTCCAGGGTGGCCGACAGCGCCAGGATCCACACCCCGACGGACATGGCGGTGAGCACCGCGATCGGGATCATCAGCACCCCGGCGGGACCGCCGGCGGCGCCGAAGGCCAGCAGCACCAGGTAGTACAGCACCGCGGACAGGCCGAGCCGGGTGGAGATGTACATCACGTGCGCGTCGGCGGCGACCTCGGGGGTGACGGGGGTCGCCGTGATGCCCCACAGCGTGCGCTGCCACTTGATCCGGCCGAAGGTGCCGAACGAGCACTCGGAGAACGCGATCTGCAGCGCGGCGGCGCACAGCAGGGCCGGCGCGATGTAGTCCACGTAGCGCACCCCGCCGAGCACCTCCGTGCCCCGCGAGCTGATCAGCGACCCCAGGCCCAGCCCCAGCGCCAGCAGGTACAGCACCGGCCCGCCGACGGCCTCCGCCAGCCCGGAGATGAAGTACGGCCGCCACTGCCGCAGCAGGTACTCCCACACCCGGATCCGGTAGGTCCAGGCCGTCGCGGGACGGTCGGGCTCGGGCCGCCCCAGGGCCGCGGTCGCCACCTCGCTCCGGCGCGCCGCCCGCGGATGGAGGCCGCTCACCTCGGTTCCCATCTAGTCGACCAGGCTTCTGCCGGTCAGGTGCAGGAACACGTCCTCCAAGGTGGAGCGCCGCACCAGGGTGGACAGCGGGGTGATGCCCGCCTCCGCGACCGCCTCCAGGGTGGCGTCCCCGTGCGGTGTGTACAGCAGCAGCCGATCGGGCAGCACCTCCAGCCGGGGCACCAGCGCGGCGGCGGCCGCCTCCGCGGCGAGCTGCCGGCCCGGTTCGAAGCGCAGCTCCACCACCTCGCGGGTGGAGTACCGGGCGATCAGCTCCAGCGGCGAGCCCTCGGCGACGATCAGCCCGTGGTCCATCACCACCAGCCGGTCGCACAGCTGCTCGGCCTCGTCCATGTAATGGGTGGTCAGCACCAGCGTGACGCCCTGCTGCTTGAGTCGGAACAGCCTGTCCCACAACACGTGCCGCGCCTGCGGGTCCAGCCCGGTGGTGGGCTCGTCCAGCAGCAGCAGGTCCGGGTCGTTGACCAGGGCACGGGCGATGGTCAGCCGGCGCTTCATGCCACCGGACAGCGCGGTGACCCGGGTGTCGGCCTTCTCGGTGAGCTGCGCGAACTCCAGCAGCTCTGCGGCCTTGTCCCGGCAGTACGACCGGGAGAAGCCGAAGTAGCGGGCGTAGATGTACAGGTTCTCCCGGACGGTCAGCTCCTCGTCCAGGTTGTCCTGCTGGGGCACCACGCCGAGCCGGTCGCGGATGCGCACCCCGTCGCGCTCCGGATCCATCCCCAGGATGGACAGCTCGCCGCCGCTGCGCGGGGAGGTGCAGGCCACCATGCGCATGGTGGAGGACTTGCCGGCGCCGTTGGGGCCCAGGAAGCCGAAGGCCTGACCTCGCGGCACGGTGACGTCCACGCCTCGCACCGCGTGCACGGTGGCCCCGCCCTTGACCTGGAAGCTCTTGGTCAGTCCGCGGGCGAGGATCATCGCCGGCGGGACGGCTCGCGAGGTGCCGGCCTCGACGTCTCCGGGTGCCGCCGTCGGATCGGACTGGCGGGCGGTGCTGGTGTCCCCCACGAGGGGCCAGGGTACCGGCGAGCACCGACAGGGCCGAGTGAGTTTCCCGCGACCGCGGCGCACGTGCGTCGGTAGAATGCGACAAAGTCCCCGCAGGTGACGGGGTCGGTCGGGTCGCGCGTGGCGGGGAGGTGTCCGGTGCGTCGTCGCATGCTCGCCGCCGCGCTCGGAGTGCTGGCCGCGATGCTGTCGGCACTGCTGGCGCCGGTGGCCTGGGCCGGCGACCAGGCGGGAGCGGCCGCCCCGGTGACGGAGAGGCCGGCGGGCTCGGCCACCACCCCGGTCGCGCTGGCGCACACCGGGTTGGACCTCACGGTGCCGACCGTGGTCGGGCTGACGATCCTGCTGCTGGGCACCGTGCTGGTGGCGTGGGCGGTGTTGCGCGGATCACGCTCGCGCGGATCGCACATCTGAGGCGGCCGGGGCGCCGTACGGGCCCGGTCGGCGCCCGGACCAACGCCACGATCACCGCCGCCTGCAGAGGCACCGACTGGTCGGCAATCGGGCGGCCATGTCCAGCGACGTCACCGCCGCAGGTGAGGACGCCGTCCGGTCAGCCCAGGTGCGGGAACCACAGCGCGATCTCCCGCGCCGCCGACTCCGGCGAGTCCGACCCGTGCACCAGGTTCTGCTGGGTGATCAGCGCGAAGTCGCCGCGGATGCTGCCCGGCACGGCCTTCTCGACCGGGTCGGTGCCGCCGGCCAACTGCCGCCAGCCGGCGATGGCCCGCTCCCCCTCGGCCACGGCGGCCACCAGCGGGCCACCGGTGATGAACTCCACCAGGGATTCGAAGAACGGCTTGCCGACGTGCTCGGCGTAGTGCTGCTGGGCAAGCTCCCGGTCGACGGTGCGCAGGTCCATGGCGACCAGGGTCAGGCCCTTGCGCTCGATGCGGGCGATGATGTCCCCCACCAGCCCGCGGCGCACCCCATCGGGTTTGATCAGCACCAGGGTCCGCTCTGCCACGATGTCGTCTCCCTCTCTCGATCGGCATCACGCGCTCACGTGCGGGTGAGCCGTCCCGCGCCCGCGGGCCGTGCGCAGACTACCGGTCCGGCCCGCCCGGCGGCGCGTCCGTCGGCAACGCAGGCGGAGACGGCGGCCCGGGCGGCCCCGGGAGGCGACCGCTCGCCAGCCGGCGCCGGAACTCCCGACGCATCCACAGCACCGCCGCCCAGACCAACCCGAAGACGATGCCCATCACGCCGATCGAGGCGTTGATCGCCCAGCACGCGATGAGCAGCGCCTGCAGGGCCAGGATCACCGGGACCGCGAAGGAGCGTCGCACCACCGCGCAGGCCAGCAGGTGCGCCAGCGCCAGCGCGCAGATCAGGATGATTCCGACCGTGCCGGTGCCGCCGCCGGTGTTCGTCGCCACCGGGATACCGAGCAGGATGACGATCGCCTCGAGAACCAGGATCGCCGACATCGCCCCGCGCAGGCCGCGTTCCGGGTCGGCGGGTCGGGCCAGCGGCCCTTCGCCGGCGTCCGGCGGCGACGGAGCCTCCGGCGGTGAGGAGACATCCGGTCGCTCGGGCTCGCCAGGTCCGCGCGTCACGCCGGGTCCAGACCGGCCAGCGCCCGGCCGTCGCCGGCCGAGACCACCGACCCGGTGATCAGCACGGCGGCGCCGGCGGCGGCCTCCGGGTCGTCCTCGGCCAGGTCGACCGCCAGCGCGATCGCCTCGTCCATGCGCTCGGCGGTGTGCACCCGATGCTCGCCGAACACGTCGCCGGCTAGTTCGGCGAGATCGGCCACCGGCATCGAGCGCGGCGACGAATTGACCGTCACCACCACCTCGTCGAACGAATCGGCCAGCGCCTCCGCGATGCCGCGCACGTCCTTGTCCGCCATCACCGCCAGCACGCCGACCAGACGGGTGAAGGAGAACTCCTCCGCCAGGGCGGTGGCCAGCGCGGTGGCGCCGTGCGGGTTGTGCGCGGCGTCCACCAGGATCATCGGTGACGTGCGAACCCGCTCGAGCCGGCCCGGCGATGCCACGGACGCGAAGCCGTCCTGGACCGTCTGCAGGTCCAGCGAGCGGTCCCGGCCGGCGCCCAGGAACGCCTCCACGGCGGCCAGCGCGAGCGAGGCGTTGCCGGCCTGGTGGGCGCCGTGCAGCGGCAGGAACACGTCGGGGTAGATCGCCGACAGTCCCTGCAGGGTGAGCAACTGCCCGCCCACCGCGACGCTGCGCTCGGCGACGTCGAACTCGGAGCCGAATCGTGCGACGGTGGCGTCCTGCTCGACCGCGCGGCGCAGCAGCACCGTCATCGCATCCGGGTCCTGGGCACCGATCACCGCGGTGGCGCCGCGCTTGATGATGCCCGCCTTGTTCCCGGCGATGGACTCCAGATCCGGCCCCAGGTAGTCGATGTGGTCGATACCGATGGGAGTGATCGCGGCAACCGTCGCGTCGACCACGTTGGTGGAGTCCCAGGTGCCACCGATGCCGACCTCGACGATGGCGACGTCCACCGGGGCGTCGGCGAAGGCGGCGAACGCCATCGCCGTCAGGATCTCGAACTTGGACAGGGCCACGCCACCGGACCGCTCGCTGCCGGCGTCCACCATGTCCACGTACGGTGCGATATCGCCGAAGGTCTCCACATAGCGGGCGTCGTCGATGGGCTCGCCGTCCAGGCTGATCCGCTCGGTGACCTTCTGCAGGTGCGGCGAGGTGAACCGGCCGGTGCGCAGGCCCATGGTGGTCAGCAGCGCGTCGATCATCCTCGCGACACTCGTCTTGCCGTTGGTGCCGGCGATCTGGATCACCGGGTAGGCGCGTTGCGGGTTTCCCAGCAGGTCCAGCAGCGCCGTGACGCGCTGCAGCGTCGGCTCGATCCTGGTCTCCGGCCAGCGCCGGTTCAGCACGGCCTCCACCGCGGCCAGCGTGAGCGGCGGGGAATCCGGTACCAGCTCTGAGGTCTCGTCATCCAGGTCCGCCGTCGCGGAGTCGGCCTCCGGTAGTTCGGGTGGCGCGTCGGCATCGTCACCACCCGGGTCTCCCAAGCCGGGCGGCAGGCGGCGCAGATCCTCGCTCAGGTCCTCCGGCTCGCCGGGATCGCCACCGTTGTCGAGCCCGCTCACGCGGAACCGTTCCCGGTTCCGCCGAGGTCGGCGAGTCGAGCGGTGAGCCGGTCGATCTCCTCGGTCGCGACGGCATGCCGGGTCCGGATCCCGGTCACCACCGTCTCCGGGGCCTTGGCCAGGAAGGCGGGGTTGTCCAGCTTGCGGGACGTCTGCTCGAGTTCCTTGCGGGCATCGGCGAGCGCCCGTTGCGCCCGGGCGGTCTCGGCGGCAACGTCGATGGTCACGGAGGTGTCGATGTGCACGGTGACGGTGCCCACGGCGAGCGCGACCTCCAGGGAGGCAGTGGGAGCGAACGAGCCGTCGACGGCACCGAACCGGCCCAGCGTCAACGCATTGCGGGTGACGAACCCACCGGTGTCCCGGGCATCCCCGTCACCGGTCCAGTCGATCTGCGCCGGTACCCTGCGGCTCGGGGGCAGGCCCTGGTCGGCGCGGAACCGGCGGATCTCGGTGACCAGCTTGACGACATCTGCGATCTGCGCGGCGGCCCGCGCATCGGCGGGCCGCCCGGACGGTGTCGGCCACGCCGCGGTCACCAGGGTCTCGCCGCCCGTGAGCTGCGTCCACAGCGACTCGGTGACGAACGGCACGAACGGGTGCAGCAGGCGCAGCAGGGTGTCCAGCACGGTGCCCAGCACCGCTCGGGTGTTCTCGGCACC
>JBIQML010000361.1:0-5454 GCA_044463405.1 Nakamurella lactea
GGCCTGTTCGCGCCGCTGCCGATGATCCAGGCCTGCCAGAAGTACGGCGCCAAGATAGTGCTGCAGTCGGTGCGGTTCGGCTCGTCGACGTACCACACGCAGTTCTTCACCAACGACCCTGACAAGTACTGCACGATCAGCAAGCCGGTGGCCAAGGCCGCCAACAAGGACTACCTGAACTGCAACGGCACCGCCGATGCCAAGACCGGCCCGGTGGCGCTGGACGCGCTGAAGAACCTCACCAAGGGCACCAAGATCGGCCTGCTGGACCCGGGGTCGACCTCGGGGTACATCTTCCCGACCCTGGCGCTGATCAACGAGGGCTTCAAGGATCCCAAGTCCGACCTGGACATCGTCCAGCTGGAGGCGCACGACCAGTCCGTGCTGGCCACCTACAACGGTGACGACGAGGTCGGCGTGTCCTACGACGACGCCCGCGACGCGGTGGTCAAGGAGAAGCCGGACGTGGGCAAGAAGGTCGTGGTGTTCGCCTACTCCGACGAGATCCCGAACGACGGTGTGGTGGTCTCCGGCAAGCTGACCTCCGAGTGGCAGGACAAGATCACCAAGACGCTGAAGGACTACTCCAACACCGATGCCGGCAGCAAGGTGCTGGACGACATCTACCAGATCAACTCGCTGGCCGACGCCGACCCGTCCTCGCTGGGCAAGGTGGCGGAGGCCGTCGCCAAGCTGGGCCTGACCGGCTGATCGAACCACCGTCGACAACCAGCACGCGGTGTGCCTTCGGCGCGATGACGCCGACGGCACACCGCGTGCTCGATTCGACCCGGATGCGCCGGGCTGACATGCTGGGCGGCAACGACATCGGCAACGACATCGGCACGGACATCTCAGCAGGTGGCCGGAGGCATCCGGGCAGCCCGCAGGCACCGAGCACCACGACAGGACGACGATGACCGCAGACACCGGCGCCAGCGGCGCCACCGGCTATGCCGACGACACCGCCGATCCACGCGGACGGATCACCTTCGACAACGCGCAGGTCGTCTACCCCAACGGCACCGTCGGTCTGAAGGGCGTGTCGCTGGAGATCCCGTCCGGCCAGATGGTCGTCGTGGTGGGGCTCTCCGGTGCCGGGAAATCGACCCTGATCCGCAGCATCAACGGGCTGGTCCCCGTCACCGGCGGCGCCGTCACCGTCGGCCACCGCACCATCGGCCGGCTCAACGCCGGCGGATTGCGGCAACTGCGCGCCGACACCGGCATGATCTTCCAGAGTTTCAACCTGGCCAAGCGCACCACCGTGCTGAACAACGTGCTGATGGGCCGGCTGTACTACACGCCCACCTGGCGGACCCTGCTCGGCTGGTACGGCGCGGAGAACGTCGAGATCGCCATGCGGGCACTGGAGCGCGTGGAGATCGTGCACAAGGCCTACGACAAGGCGGCCGAACTATCCGGTGGCCAGCAGCAGCGGGTGGCGATCGCACGGGCACTCGCCCAGCAGCCCCGCGTCATCCTGGCCGACGAACCGGTCGCCTCCCTGGACCCGCCGACCTCCCACGTGGTGATGCGCGACCTGCAGCGCATCAACCGGGACCTGGGCATCACCGTGGTGGTCAACCTGCACTTCTTGGACCTGGCCCGCCGCTACGGCGACCGGATCATCGGCATGCGGGCGGGCGAGGTGGTCTTCGACGGCACCGGTGCCGAGGCCGACGAGACAGTCTTCGAGAGCATCTACGGCCGCTCCCTGACGGCCGAGGATGTCCTCGAGGGCCAGGCCGCGCTGTAGGGGCGACGTGGACTCGCCCACCGACACCGCCGCGCCGGCCGCTGCCGGCAATCCCGGCACCGTTCGTCCCCGCAAGCCCTTCACCGCCTGGAAGATCTGGATCTCGCTGCTGGTGGTGGCCGGTATCACCTACTGGGCCGGCTCGGAGCGGTGGGGCATCGACATCGACATCGGCGACCTGATCAACAACTTCTCCAACGGCACGGACAAGCTCGCGCAGATCGTCACCCCCAGCTTCGAGCACTTCGGCGAGACGCTGATGCCGATGCTCGAGTCCATCGAGGTCGCCATCGTGGCATCGGCGGTCGGATGCGCCATCGGCCTGCCGGTGGCGTTCCTGGCCTCCCGCGTCACCATGCCGAACGCGATCGTGCGCGGCCCGATCCGGGCGATCCTGTCGGTGATCCGCTCGATCCCGGACATCCTGTACGCGTCGATCCTGGCCACCATCGTGGGTATCGGCCCGCTGCCCGGCGTGATCGCCCTGGTGGTGTTCTCCATCGGCATCCTGGTCAAGCTGTTCGCCGAGGTCATCGACGCGGTGGACACCGGGCCGTTCGAGGCGGCGCGGTCCGCCGGCGCCAGCCGGTTCGGTGCCGACCGGGCGGCGATCCTGCCGCAGGTGCTGCCGAACTACACCGCGTTCTCGCTGTACATCCTGGAGCTCAACATCCGCACCGGCACCGTTCTCGGTCTGGTCGGCGCCGGCGGTATCGGGCAGCTGATCAGTGACTGGCAGAACTTCTACCGGTACCACGACATCGGGCTGATCATCTTCGAGATCCTGGTCCTGGTGCTGATCATCGAGGCGATTTCCGCCATGCTGCGACGGAGGCTCTCGTGACCGCCACCCAGGCCATGGCCCCGCCCGCCACCGGGCAGCGGCCGTCGCCGCCGGCACGCTGGCTGCGCCGCACCGCCTGGCTGGTGCTCACCATCGTGGTGGTCGCCGCGTTCTGGCACCTGGACATCGCCTGGGACCGGCTGGCCAAGTTGCCCAAGGAGGGCGCGGAGTACTTCGCCAAGCTGTTCTTCCATCCCGACTGGTCACAGTTCGGCAAGGCCGTGGCGGCCACCGTGTCGTCGGTGCAGATGGCCTGGATCGGCACGGTGATCGCCGCGATCCTGTCCCTGCCGCTGTCGTTCCTGGCGGCGGCGAACATCACGCCGCGGTTCGTGTGGTTCCCGATGCGGCTGCTGTTCGACATCATCCGGGCCGTGCCGGAGCTGATCCTGGCCATCGCCATCCTGGCGGTGACGGGCCTGACCCCGTTCACGGGTGCGCTGGCCATCGGAATCCACTCGATCGGCACCCTGGGCAAGCTCAGCTTCGAGGCGATCGAGTCGGTGGAGACGGGCCCGATCGAGGCCGCGCGGGCGAGCGGGGCCAGCCGTAGCCAGATCATCCGATGGGGCATCTGGACGCAGGTTCAGCCGGAGATCCTGTCGGTCTGGCTGTACCGGTTCGAGGTCAACGTCCGGGCCGGCGCCGTGCTCGGCCTGATCGGCGCCGGCGGTATCGGTCAGATGCTGATCGAGAACATCCGGTACCGGCGCTGGGAGGTCATCGGCGTGCTGCTGATCGTGGTGGTGGTCGCCACGATCCTGATCGACCTGGCCTCCGGGACGGTCCGCGGCAAGATCATCAGTGGCCGCTGGCCGTGGCAGCGCGGCGGTGCCGGGGCGGCCGCGAACGTCGAACTGCAGGCCGCCGCCGGCTGAGCGCGATGTCCGTGACGGCGGCTCAGGCCGCCGGGCGACCGATGCGGACCCGCCACACCTCGGGTCCCTGCTCCAGGTAGTCCCAGGAGAACTGCCCGGTGTGCTCGGCCTCGAACTGGTAGTACAGCGGCTTGGGATCGTGGTCGTTGACCAGTTCGAAGGCGGAACCCGGCGCGAGCGCGGCGTAGTTCTCGAAGATCAACGTGTGCCGCCGGGCGGGAGGCTCGGAGCGCACGTCGAGGGTCGGATCGGTGCTGGCTTCGGTCATGATGAGTACCCCTTCGTGTTGGTGACGGCACCGTCCTCGATGCCGGTGTCGGACGCTGGATCGGGCCCGGCGTCGTCGGTCTCGGCGGGCAGCCGGGCCAGGAAGTGCATGATCCCGTTGATGTGCTCGGCCGGTCGTGGCCACTGGTCCCGAAGCAGCCACCAGGCCCGGGCGGCCAGCCGGCTGGCCTGCACGGGCCGACCGGCGACGCCGAGCGCTCGCAGGGTCGCGGCCAGCAGGTCGGACAGGTCGGTGACGGTGTCCCCGGCCTCGCCGGAGGCGGCGGGAGGGTCCGTCGGTTCGGACTGCGAGGGGCAGCCGTCGTGCCCGGTCGGCCCGGCGGGGCTGGCCGGCTCGCCGATGCCGCCGATCACCCGGCCGTGCGCGACCGGGCTCACGATCCGGCCCCGTCCCGCGCGCTGCCACGGCCGGCGCGTTGCACCGGCGCGGCGACCTGTGGCCCGCGGGTGCCCCGGATGACTGCGACGGCGGCCATCCCGACGAACAGCAGCAGGGTGAACTCGTTGAGCACCCCGCCCCACTGCCAGGCCGGCACGTTGCCGGCGGCATCCCCGCCCAGCACGCGCAGCAGCAGGGTCAGGTGCAGCAGCACCAGCGGGACGTAGAAGCCGCGATGGAACGGCAGCGGCTTGCCCAGCACCGACGGGACGATCACCGGCGCGTGCGCGAAGATCATGGAGAACACGAAGCCCAGGAAGATCGCGTGCAGCATCACGTCGTAGGCCGAGCCGTGCGCCGCGAGGCCGAGGTCGGTGAACACCATGCGCCCCACCACCACCCACATGACCCCGCCCACCAGCAGCCAGGCATATCCGGCCAGCAGTGCGGCCGCCATGAAGCGGGTCAGCCCGCGGGTGCGGATGGTGCGGCGGGCGATGTCCCACCGGGCCAGCCACAGCGCGAGCGCGATCAGCCCGACACCGGCGATCCGGACGCCGACGTCCGGCGCCGGAATCGTCGCGACCAGCCCCGCTCCGAGCACGCCGGCGGCGATCACGAACAGCCGCCGGGCGGTCCGGCCCGATCCGACCATCCGGGACAGTTCCAGCCGCTCGCCGGCGATGGTCAGCACCAGGAAGCCCGCCAGCCACGGCACGAACCTGGGGACGTCCCAGCCGGACAGCCAGAGCGCACCGGCGATCACCCAGCAAACCGCGCCGGAGGCCAGCACCGCGTTGTGCGTCGAGGGCTGGATGCGATGCACCGCCACGAAGATGGCCACCAGCACCACCCCACCCAGCGTGATGAGCGCGGCACCGACGCCCCCCGGGGCGCCCAGCACGGCGGCCACGCCGCCCACCGCGGTGGCCGCCGGGGCGAGGTAGGCCCACACCGGACCGAGCGCCACGGCACGCTCCAGCGAGATCAGGGTGCCCAGGAACCCCAGCACCATCAGCGGGCCGTGCGCGTCGTGCAGTTCGGCGTTGCCGGCCGGAATCGCGAACCCGAGGTAGACCAGTCCCTCCCAGAGCCCGCCGAGCAGCAGCACGACCGCGCCGGCCATCAGGGGCGGCACCCACCCGGAACGGCGGCGCCGTCTCGGTGAGGCCAGCCCGATCGGCGCCCCGCGCATCGGCGGCGCCGCCGGCGCCGCCGACGAAACGGTGGACCGCATGGCGGCGGTGCGCGCGGGCATCCGGCCCGGCGTCTGCGACGCGACCATCACACGGCCCAGCCGAGTTGC
>JBIQML010000362.1:0-5452 GCA_044463405.1 Nakamurella lactea
GCCGGGATCTCGTATCCCATGCAGGAGTAGCCGTACTCCACGTGATATCCGGCGTGATCCCGTACCCGCCACAGCTTGTGGATGTCGCCGGGCATCGAACCGGCCGCGCACAGCACCACGTCCCGCGGGTCCGACAGCTCGTTGACCGCACCCAGCACCTGTCCCTGGGTGAGCAGGCCATCGCCCAGCGCACCCGTCACCTCGCCGCCGGGGGAGTAGGTGGCGGCGACCGCCTCGTCCCACCGCGCCCATTCCCGAGCCGCCTGCTCGGCATAGCTTCGGTCCACCCGGTACGGCTCGTCCCCGGCCAGCGCGGAGCGCAACTGCCGCAACGCCTCTCCCGCGTCCGCGACCACCGACAGGCCGGCGTGCTTGCCGGCGTCGAACCCGGCCACATTGATGTTGACGAACCGCACACCGTCGGCCTGGAACGCGGTGCGGGAGGCGGTGGTGAAGTCCGAATACCGGGTGCCGACCCCGATCACCACGTCGGCGGTGCGGGCCAGCGCGTTCGCCGCCGTGGTCCCCGTCGACCCGACGGCGCCCATCAGCTGCGGGTGCCCGTGCAGCAGCGCCCCCTTACCGGCCTGCGTCTCGCCGACCGGAATGCCGGTGGCCTCGCAGAAGTCGGCCAGATCCCGTTCCGCCTGCGCGTAGTGGACTCCGCCGCCCGCGACGATGAACGGCCGGCGCGCGCAGCGGATGACGGCGGCCGCGGCGGCGATCCGGTCGGGCTCGGCGGGCGGCCGGGCGACGTGCCAGGTGCGCTCGGCGAACAGCTCGACCGGCCAGTCGTGCGCCTGGGCCTGCACGTCCTGCGGCAGCGAGATCGTCACCGCCCCGGTCTCGGCAGGATCGGTGAGCACCCGCATGGCGGCCAGCAGCGCCGAGGGCAACTGCTCGGGGCGGATGATCTCGTCGAAGTAGCGGGACAGCGGCCGGAACGCCTCGTTCACGGTGACGGTGCCGTCGTCGAAGCGCTCAAGTTCCTGCAGCACCGGCGCGGTGGCACGGGTGGCGAACGTCCCGGACGGCAGCAGCAGCACCGGGATGCGGTTGATGGTGGCCAGCGCCGCGCCGGTCAGCATGTTGGTGGCGCCCGGCCCGACCGACGAGGTGCACGCCCAGGTCTGCAATCGCCGCCGCTGCCGGGCGAAGCCCACGGCGGTGTGCACCTGGGCCTGCTCGTTGCGGGTCAGCACGTACGGCAGGTCCGGGGTGCGTCCCGCGGCGGTGGCCTCCAGCTCGTGCTGCAGCAGGGCCTGGCCCAGGCCGGCGACGTTGCCGTGTCCGAAGATGCCCAGCACGCCGGCGAACAGGCGTTGGCGCTGCCCGGCGCGTTCGGAGTGCTGCGCGGCCAGGAACCGCACGATGGCCTGCGCGACGGTCAGACGGACGGTCTCGGTCATCTGCGCGCCCTTCGCTCGATGCGGTGCTGGCAAATCGGCGGGGCCCGACGTCCACGGTCCCTCGTCCCGCTCACGGTGCCTCACCATATGTTAAGACATACTGACTTCACCAGGGCACGGCGGGCGATTTCGGGCTGCGTGGCGGCGGTCAGCCGATGCCGGCGCGCTCGGCCAGCCCGCGAACGTAGGCGGCCTGACCGGCGTGCTGCAGGCAGTCGCCGATCAGGCTGACCAGCCGCACACCGGCCGTCACCGGGGGATCCCAGGCCGTGTCCACCACCCGGCCCAGTTCCTCGGCCGTCAGCCGCTCGGCGTAGGCCAGGCTCGCCGCGTGCACGTCGGCGTGGTAGCCGTCCAGCAGGTCCGCCGGAACGCGCACGGCCGCCACGTCGGCGCTGGAGTGCCCGTAGCCATGCGCCTCGGGTGGGAACGGCAGGCCGAACCGCTGGTACCAGCCGCCGGCGGTCCACGCCTGTTCGGTTCCGGCCAGACCCGCGACGTGATCGTCCTGAATCCGGGACAGGTGCCAGACCAGCCAGTCGATCGAGTTGGCCTCGGCATCGGGCCGGTAGCCGCCGACGTCGTCGGACAGGCCCTCGGTGAGCTGCTGGACCAGTTCACGGATCCGGCCGAACTGGTCGGTGAACGCCTCCCGCAGGGCGCGTGTTGCGGCGGAGTCGGAGTCGGTGGTCATGACCCCCATCCTGCACCCGGGCGGCGCCGAGCCGTTCAGGGCGCCAACAGCGCATCGGCGAGGGTGGCGGCCACCCACCGCTCGTACTCGTCGAGGGTGTACCCGGCGGTTCGGACCAGCAGCTCGTAGGTCTCCGGGCTGGCGATGGCCCACGCGGTGTCGGCCGCCGCCTGCGGGGTGAGTTCGGTCCGCAGGGCCGTGGCGGGGATCCATCGGATTATGTCGGCGAACGTCGTCCGCCGCAGTTCCTGCAGGGTCTGCCAGTCGGCGGCGACATCGGCGTCGGTGGCGGCAGCATCCCGGTACAGCCGCCAGCCCAGGGCGGCCCGCTCGGCCAGGTCGCGATACAGGCGGGCGAACTGCGTGACCGCTGCCCGCGCGTCGGCGGCCGGGTCCAACGCGCGCGCGAGCATGGTCGGAAGCCGCTCGGCGTCAGGCGTGTCGGAGTCACCGGCCAGGGACGCCTCCATGTGCGCGCGCAACAGTGCGCGCTTGCTGCCCCACGCCAGGTACAGCGTCTGCACGGTGACCCCGGCGCCGGCCGCGATCCGGCTGACCGTCGCGCCGTGATAGCCGCGCTCGGCGAATTCCGCACCGGCCGCGTCCAGCAACCGGCGCCGGGTCTCGGCTCGGGCAGCGGCGCCGGCCTCCTGCTGGCGAGTGGTGTGGCGCGGAGCGGGTGTGGCCATTTACAGATCCTAACCCAAGCATTAGAGTCTCACTCAAGTGCTCTTGAGTGCCGCTCTCATGTCGGAGGTCCGGATGGCTCGCGCCCGTCCCGCGTCGGGTCTGGATCGGCCCTGGCGCCGTCCGGGGGCTGTGCGGTACGCGCTGTCCCGGGTGCGGGGCATCGCCCGGCCGCCCGTCACCGTCCACGAGCCGGCGGCCGGCACCGTGGTCTCCGACCGGAACGTGGCGGTGCCCATGCGCGACGGGGTGCTGCTCCGGGTCAACGTGTTCCGGCCGCCCGGAGACGGGCCGTTCCCGGTGATCCTGTCGGCCCACCCGTACGGCAAGGACAGGTTTCCGAGCCGCCACGGTCGCCGGTCGAGGTTCTCCGCGCAGTACCGGATCATGCGCCAGCCCGCCCCGGTGTCGTTCTCGACGCTGACCACCTGGGAGGCGCCGGATCCTGCCTGGTGGACCGGGCAGGGCTACGCGGTGATCAACGCCGACCTGCGCGGCGCCGGCACGTCGGACGGCGTGGGGTCGCTGATGTCCGACGCCGAGGGCCGCGACGTCTACGACCTGATCGAATGGGCCGGCGACCAGCCGTGGTCCACCGGCAAGGTGGGCATGCTCGGAGTGTCCTACCTGGCGATGTCCCAGTACCGGGCCGCCGGCCTGGCACCCCCCTCGTTGACGGCGATCTGCCCGTGGGAGGGGATGACCGACCCCTACCGCGATCTGATGCGCCCCGGCGGGCTGTACGAGCACGGGTTCACCCGCATCTGGGCGGCCGGGACCAGACGAACCTGCCGTCTGGACACCGATCTCGGCAAGGAGCAGAGGAATCGGCCGCTGCGGGACGAGTGGTGGCAGGCGCACGCGCCCGACCTGGCGGCGATCGAGGTGCCGATGCTCGTCTGCACCAGCTTCTCCGACAACGACCTGCATTCACGCGGCTCGTTCCGGGCGTTCCAGCAGGCGGGCTCCCCGCACCGGTACGCCTACACCCACCGCGGCGGCAAGTGGACGACCTTCTACGGCGAACCGGCACGAGACGCCCAGCTGGCCTTCCTGGACCGCTACCTCCGCGGCCTCGACGTCCCCGAGCCGCCGCGGGTGCGCCTGGAGGTGCGGGAGTCCCGCGACCGGGTCGTCGAGGTCCGCGACGAGGACGAATGGCCGCTGGCGCGCACCGAATGGACGCCGCTGTACCTGTCGGACGGCGGCACCCTCGGTGTCGACCCGCCCGATCGGCCAGGCTCGGTGACGTTCCACACCAAGCGGCGGGCCGCCGCCTTCACCCTCCCGGTCACTGCCGAGACCGAGCTCACCGGACCGATGGCACTGCGGCTGTGGCTGTCCGTCGACGGGACCGACGACGTCGACCTGGTAGTGGGGGTCGAGAAATGGCGCGGCACCCAGTACATCGGGTTCGAGGGCTCCTACGGATTCGGCCGTGACCGGGTGGCCACCGGTTGGCAGAAGGCCTCCCTGCGCCATCTCGACGAGGACGCCTCGGCCCCGGCCGAGCCGGTGCACACCTACCGGACCCGTGAACCGCTGCAACCCGGCCAGGTCGTGCCCGTCGATGTGGCCCTCGGTCCCTCCGCGACGCTGTTCCGCCCCGCCGAGACGCTGCGGCTCGTCGTCGCCGGACGCTGGCTGTGGCGGTTCAACCCGCTCACCGGGAACTTCCCGGCCCGATTCGTCGACAACCCGTCCGGGCGCTGCACCCTGCACTGGGGGCCCGACCGGCCGGCCCACCTGCTGGTGCCCCGCATCCCGCCGCGTCCCACCTGACCGTCCGGGTGCGAGCTGCCCCCGGCCTCGGGCCGGGGGCACACTGGCGAAGGAGGCAATGATGCGTGTTCTGGTGCTCGGTGCGGGATTCGGTGGCCTGGAGTTGGCCGCCCGGCTGTCGGAGGAGCTCGGCGAGGATGCCGACGTCGTCCTGATCGACAAGTCGGACGGCTTCGTGATGGGCTTCTCGAAGCTCGACGTCATGTTCGGCCGCACCACGGCCGACGCGGTGCACCACCGGTACGCCGATATCGCCAAACCCGGCGTCCGGTTCGTGCAGAGCACCATTCGCGCCATCGATCCGGTCCGTCGCAGCGTGCAGACGGATGCGGGCCGGTTCGAGGCCGACGTGCTGGTGGTCGCGCTCGGGGCGGATCTCGACCCCGCCGCGACGCCCGGGCTGTCCGAGGCCGGGATCGACTACTACACGCCGGCCGGCGCGTTCGCCGCCCGAGAGGTGCTGGACTCGTTCGGCGGCGGCCGGGTGATCGTCGGCGTGACGTCCACCCCGTTCAAGTGCCCGCCGGCGCCGAGCGAGACGGCGCTGATGATGCACGACTTCCTGCTCGAGCGCGGTCTGCGGGATTCCAGCGAGATAGCCCTGGTGATGCCGCTGGGCAGCCCGATCCCGCCGTCACCGGAGGCGTCCGCGGCGCTGCTGGCGGCGTTCGCCGAACGCGGGATCACCTGGCACCCCAACCGCCTGGTGCGCGGCCTGGATCCGCGTCGGCGGGTGGCGATGCTCGCCGACGGCGACGAGTTGCCGTTCGACCTGTTCCTGGGAGTACCCGCGCATCGGGTGCCCGCGGTGGTGCAGGAGTCCGGGATGTGCGTCGACGGCTGGATCCCGGTGGACCCGCTGACGCTGCAGACGCGCTTT
>JBIQML010000363.1:0-5449 GCA_044463405.1 Nakamurella lactea
GCCGGGACCTCGGGGCCGAGGTACCTGGTGATGGGCCCCATGTCGCGGTGCGTCAGCTTGTACCAGGCCCGGGCGTACGCGTCGGCGAACTCGTCCGGGTTCTCCAGGAAGCGCTTCGAGATCGGTCCGTAGATCGGGTCGAACCGCAGCGACAGATCGGTGGTCAGCATGGTCGGCGGCCGGTTGAGCGTGCCGTCCTCCGGGTCGGGGAACGTGTTGGCCCCTGCCCCGTCCTTGGCCACCCACTGGTAGGCGCCGGCCGGGCTCTTGGTCAGTTCCCACTCGTAGCCGAACAGGATCTCGAAGAAGCTGTTGTCCCATGTGGTCGGCGTGTTGGTCCAGGTGACCTCCAGGCCGCTGCCGATGGTGTCGCGTCCCTTGCCGGAGCCGTAGCTGCCCTTCCAGCCCAGACCCTGCTGCTCCAGCGGGGCGGACTCGGGTTCGGGTCCCACGTACTTCTGCGGGTCGGCGGCGCCGTGCGTCTTGCCGAAGGTGTGGCCGCCGGCGATCAGCGCCACGGTCTCCTCGTCGTTCATCGCCATCCGGCCGAACGTCTCGCGAATGTCGACCGCGGCGGCCAGCGGGTCCGGCTTGCCGTTCGGGCCCTCGGGGTTGACGTAGATCAGCCCCATCTGGGTGGCGGCGAAGGGCTTGGCGAGCTCGCGCTCGCCGGAGTGGCGCTCGTCGCCCAGCCAGGTCCGCTCGGGACCCCAGTAGACGTTCTCGTCACCCTCCCAGGCGTCCTGCCGGCCACCGCCGAAACCGAACGTCTTGAACCCCATGGATTCCATGGCGACGTTGCCGGCCAGCACCATCAGGTCGCCCCAGGACAGGCTCCGGCCGTACTTGCGCTTCACCGGCCATAGGATCCGGCGGGCGCGGTCCAGCAGCACGTTGTCCGGCCAGGAGTTCAGCGGGGCGAAGCGCTGCTGCCCTGATCCGGCGCCGCCGCGGCCGTCCTCGATGCGGTAGGTGCCGGCGGCGTGCCAGGCCATCCGGACCATCAGCGGGCCGTAGTGGCCGAAGTCCGGCGGCCACCAGGCCTGCGGGGTGGTCAGGACCTCCTCGATGTCCCGCTTGAGCGTGGGAAAGTCCAAGCGGGAGAAGGCTTCCGCGTAGTCGAACTGCTCCCCGAGCGGGTTGACGACCGGCGAGTTCACCGCCAGCATCTTCACGTTCAGCCGGTTCGGCCACCAGTCGTGGTTGCCGCCTCCCTCGCTGGGGTAGGGGGCGCGACCGTGCACCACGGGGCACTGCGCATCGGACTCGTTCACCTCGGCGATGACGGTCTCGTGGTTCTCGGACATGGTCTCCTTCTCCTCTCGTCAGTGCTGGTCAGTGCTCGTCAGTGCTGGTCAGTGGGGCTCCGCCGCCGCGCACGAGGCGCACAGCCCCCAGTACACGACCTCCGCCTCGTCGATGCGATAGCCGTGGGCGTCGGACGCGGTCAGGCACGGCGTGTCGCCGACGGCGCAGTCGACGTCCTCGATGGCGCCGCAGGATCGGCACACCACGTGGTGGTGGTTGTCGCCGACCCTCGTTTCGTAGCGGGCCACCGACCCTGCTGGCTGGATCCGTCGCAGCAGACCGGCGTCGGTCATGGCGTGCAGGCAGTCGTACACCGCCTGGTGTGACACGCCCGGAAGGTCTGCCCGGACGGCACCGATGATCGAGTCGGTGTCGGCATGCGGATGGGTGCTCACCGCGAACAGCACCGCGATCCGGGACCGGGTGGCGCGCAGGCCCGCGTCGCGGATCATCTGCTGCATCTGCCCGGTCGCCATACCCATAGTATGGCAGTAATCTTGAATAAGTCAAGACTAGACCAAACGGGCGGCGGGCGCACGCTGACCGTGCGCGCCCACGGGATCGAAGTCGACCCGTCGTCCGGTGGCGATGGCGGCCAGACGTCGGTGGGTGATCGAGATCGCCGACATCGGAACGGGAATGCCGCCCGAGGTGGTGGCGCGAGCGTTCGAGCCGTTCTTCACCACCAAGGACGTAGGCAAGGGCACCGGGCTGGGTCTGGACATCGCGCGTCGCATCGTCGTCGAACGGCACGGCGGCGAGACCGGCATCGATCCGACGCCGGCCGGAACGACCGTGACGGTCGGCTGCTCGCGGGTCCCCGCGAGGGCTGATCGCCGCTGGGCGGGTGGTCAGCGGGTAGGCGCCGCCTCGGTGACCAGGCCCTCCGCGGGCATCAGGAAGTGGTGCCCGGCCGCGCACAGCACGAATGCATGGTTGATGGGGCCGCACGTGGACGCGCACATTCGATGCCAGGTGAGTTCTGCGGTTCCGCCGCACTCGGGACACACCACCAACTCCGGCGCGCGGCTCGCCGACTCCCGCGGGGCCGGTCCCGCCCGAGTCGACACGTCCTGCCGGTTGCTGCTCATGCGAACTCACCCGGTGGCCTCTGGCGAGCAACGCCGGCCAGCGCCTTCACGATCATCGGCGACTCCTCTGAACGAGCGCGGTGATCGCGCCGTGTACCTGTCGTCATAACCCCCGCCGCGGAGCGGCGGTATCGGGAAATTACCCGATTCGCCCGGCCGGGGATTACGTGTGCACCGTCATGGCGGCACTCCCGATTGGGTGCACGCACCGATGTCCCGCCGAGTGGTTGAGGCGCAGCCTGGTGTACCTCGCGCCACCCGCGAGGTGGCATTCGAAGGGAGTCGATGATGACCGTTACAAATACCGCAACGCCCGCAGATTTGGATCCCGAACGGGTCGCGGCGTTCGTCCAGCGTGCACTGGGTGTCTTGGTCGCCGGCGCCACCACCCAAATGGCATATCTGGGCGATCGGCTGGGCCTGTACCGCGCGATGGCGAGCAGCGGCCCCGTCACCGCTGGCGACCTGTCCGCCCGGACCGGTTGCGCCACCCGTTACCTCGCCGAATGGCTGGCGCAGCAGAGCGCCGTCGGTTTCATCGACCACGACCCGGCGACCGAGACGTTCTCCCTGCCGCCCGAACGGGCAGCGGTGCTCGCGGCTGACGACTCCCCGGCCGCACTGGCCGGCGCCTTCGAGGCGATGGCCGGGTGGCAGCTGGGCATCGACGCGATGACGGAGGCCTTCCGCACTGGTACCGGAATCTCCTGGCGGGAGCACGACGAGCGGGTCGACTCCGGAATCGCCCGGTTCTTCGGCGCGGCGTACCGGGCGCATCTGGTGGATGAGTGGGTGCCGGCGCTCGGCCTGGTCAGTACCCTCCGGCAGGGCGCCCTTGTCGCCGATGTGGGCTGCGGTTTCGGCCTGACCACCCGTCTGCTGGCGCAGGCGTTCCCGAACTCGCGGTTCGTCGGATTCGACGTCAGCCAGCGCAGTGTCGAGCGGGCACGCAGCGACGCAGTCGCCGACGGCCTGGCAGACCGGGTGCGGTTCGAGGTCGCCGACGCGACGGCATTCGGCGGCGGACCGTACGGTCTGGTCTGCTTCTTCGACTGCCTGCACGACTTCGGCGATCCGGTCGCGGCTGCTGCCCAGGCGCGACGGCACCTGACTGAGGACGGCACGGTCCTGGTGGTCGAGCCGTTCGCGCTGGACGATGCGGCCGAGAACATTGCGGGGAATCCCGGGGCGGGGTTGCACTACACGGCGTCGACCTTCCTGTGCGTTCCGCACTCCCTGTCCGAGGCCGGTGGCGCAGCGCTGGGCGCGCAGTGCGGCGGGCGACGGCTCGCCGAGACGCTGGCCGCGGCAGGGCTCGCCCGGACCCGCCGGGTGGCCGCCACCCCTGTACATGCGGTCTACGCCGCGCAACCATGACCATCATGACGGATCCGGCGCGTCCCGCCCCCTGGCGCGGCGACCAGTACGCGGCGAACTCCGCGCATCATCGGTCCGACGACGATCACTTCCTGCGCCGTCACACCCCGAGACAGGGCGACATCGTGGTCGACCTGGGTTGCGGCAGCGGGGAATTCACCACCCGGTTGGCCGACCTCGTCCGGCATGGATCGGTGACGGGAATCGACTCGAACGCCTCCATGCTGGCCTCCGCGGCCCGAGCGCCGCACCGGCCGAACCTGTCGTTCGTGCAGGCGGAGGCGACCGAGGTGGACCGCGTGGTGGCGCCCGGTTCGGTCGACGTCGTCGTCAGCCGGGCCATGCTGCATTGGATCCCGGCCGAACGCCACCCGACGCTGTATCGGGCGGTGCATCGGGTGCTGCGGCCCGGGGGCACGTTCCACCTGGAGGCCGCCGCGCCGCGCAACATCGCGCCGATCGTCGAGATGCTGACCGACCTCGCCGAGCGGTACGGCCTGCCAGGTCCCCCACTGTTCCCGGATCCGGTACGCGCCTTCGAGTCCCTGGTGGCCGCGGGATTCGAGATGGCCGACGACTCGGTGGGAACCCGGGTCGTCAGGCGGACATTCGACGGTGACGGGTTGGCCGGGCTGTTGCGCACGCAGGCCGTGCTGGTCCTCACCCGGCACGCCGACCAGGCCCTGGCGGACGCCGTCACCGCGGAGGCGCTCGCACGACTGGACAGCCTCAGGTCCGGCGACGGCAGCTACGACCAGGTGTTCGTGCGCCTAGAGGTACTGGTTCGCCGGTCGGCGTGAGGGTGTGCACGGGCGGCGCGCACAGTAACCTCGTTGCGTGGAACAGGACATCCGGTTCTGCGTGGCACCCGACGGGGCGCAGCTCGCCTTCGCCTCGCACGGTCGCGGGCCCGGCCTGGTCAAGGTGGCGCACTGGTTCACCCACGTCGAGTTCGACTGGCACAGTCCGTTGTGGCAGCACTGGTGGGACGAGTTGGGCCGCAATCACCGCGTGGTCCGCTACGACGCGCGGGGCTGCGGGCTGTCCGACCGAGAGCCGCAGGCGATCGGACCGGCGGCGTTCGCCGGCGACCTGAAGACCGTGGTGGACGCCGCCCGGCTCGGACGGTTCGCACTGCTGGGCATCTCGCAGGGCGGCCCGACGGCCATCAGGTACGCGATCGCCCACCCCGACCGGGTCAGTCACCTGGTGCTGTACGGCGCTTACGCCCGCGGCCGCTCGCAGCGCGATCCCACTCCGAAGCAGCGGGCTGAGGCCGACCTGTTGCAGTCGATCGTCCGGCCCGGGTGGGACGCCGCGACTCCGGTGTTCCGCCGGGTGTTCAGCTCGCTGCTGGTTCCCGATGCCAGCGAGGAGCAACTGTGCTGGCTGGACGAGCTCATGCGGGTGTCGGCGTCACCGGCGATGGCCGTGCGGCTGCGGCGGGAGTGGGCCACGGACAACGTCACCGGCCTGCTGGGACAGGTGCAGGTTCCCACCCTGGTGGTGCACGCGCGGGGCGACCAGGTGGTGCCGTTCGACGAGGCCCGCCGCCTGGCCTCCGGCATTCCCGGTGCCCGGCTGGTTCCGTTGCACAGCCATAACCACGTGGCGCTGGCGTACGAGCCCGCGTGGCCGGTGTTCCTGGAGGCGCTGCGGGACTTCCTGGGACC
>JBIQML010000364.1:0-5447 GCA_044463405.1 Nakamurella lactea
CGCCGCATCGACGCCATGGCCGGTGCCGCCAGCATTCCGGTCGTGAACGCGCTGACCGACGAGTTCCACCCCTGCCAGGTGCTCGCCGACCTGCAGACCGTCCGGGAGCGCAACGGCACGCTGGCCGGGCTCACCCTGACCTACCTGGGCGACGGCGCCAACAACATGGCGCACTCGCTGATGCTGGGCGGCGCCAACGCGGCCATGAACGTCCGGGTCTCTTCGCCGGACGGCTTCGCCCCGCATCCGGACATCCTGCTGGACGCCAAGAACCGCGCCGGCGACACCGGAGGATCCATCGAGCTGATCGGCGATCCGCGGGCGGCGGTGGGCGGTGCCGACGTGCTCGTCACCGACACCTGGACCTCCATGGGCCAGGAGAACGACGGCCTGGACCGGCAGACACCGTTTCGCCCGTACCAGGTCAACGCCGACCTGCTGGGCAGCGCCGCGGACGGCGCCATCGTGCTGCACTGCCTGCCCGCGCACCGCGGCATGGAGATCACCGACGAGGTCATCGACGGCCCGGACAGCGCGGTATGGGACGAGGCGGAGAACCGGCTGCACGCCCAGAAGGCGCTGCTGGCCTTCCTGTTCACCGAATCCGGCCTGGCCTGACCGTGGGCGCCGCGACACCCGGCGCGCCGCAGGCCAGGGGTGCGCCGCAGAGCAGGGCGGCCGCGCCGCAGACCAGGGCCGCGCCGCAGACCAAGATCGCGCCGCAGACCAAGGCCGCCCGGCTCGGCCGGATCACGGGGCTGATCTCCGAGCGCGCCATCCGGTCGCAGTCCGAACTGGCCGCGCTGCTGGCCGGCGAGGGCATCGAGACCACCCAGGCCACGCTGTCCCGCGATCTGGAGGAGCTGGGCGCGGTCAAGCTGCGCGGGGTGGACGGTGGGACCGGCAGCTACGTGATCCCGGAGGACGGGCACCCCCGCCCGATGGCCGGCGGCACCGAGCGGCTGGCCAGGCTGCTCGGGGAGCTGCTGCTGAGCTACGACTCGTCCGGCAACATCGCCGTGCTGCGCACCCCGCCCGGGGCGGCGCAGTTCCTGGCATCGGCGATCGACCGGGCGGCCCCGGAGGGAATCATCGGCACCATCGCCGGGGACGACACCATCCTGCTGGTCGCCCGGGACGGCCTGACCGGCGCGGAGATCGGGGCTCAGCTGGCCGGTTACGCCGCCGGCGCCGGCACCGGGCAGGATCGAGACGACCCGGCCGGGACCCGCGGGCCGGCTAGAAGCGAGGGGACCCAGCGGTGACTGAAACGACGGGCGGCGACCCGGCCGACGGCGAGCAGCGCGCGACCACCGCGCTGTGGGGCGGCCGGTTCTCGGCCGGTCCGTCCCCGGCGATGGCGGCGCTGAGCCGCTCCACCCAGTTCGACTGGGTGCTGGCCCCCTACGACATCGCCGCCTCGAAGGCGCACTCCCGGGTGCTGCACGCCGCCGGGCTGCTCACCGACGACGAGCTGACCGGCATGCACGCCGCCCTGGACGATCTCGCCGCCGACGTCGCCTCCGGCGCGTTCACCGCCGAGCCGGGCGACGAGGACGTGCACACCGCCCTCGAGCGGGGCCTGATCGACCGCGCCGGACCGGAACTCGGCGGCAAGCTGCGCGCCGGCCGGTCCCGCAACGACCAGGTCGCCACCCTGTACCGGCTCTACCTGCGCGACGCCGCCCGCCGGATCGCGACGGCCGTCACCGACCTGCAGGACGCGCTGCTGGACCGGGCCGACGCCCACCCCGACGCGCCGATGCCCGGTCGCACCCACTTCCAGCACGCCCAACCCGTGCTGCTGGCCCACCACCTGGCCGCGCACGCCCAGGCGCTGGCCCGGGACGTGGACCGCATCCGCGACTGGGACGCCCGCAGCGCGGTGTCCCCGTACGGCTCCGGCGCGCTGGCCGGCTCGTCGCTGCACCTGGACCCGGCCGCCGTGGCCAAGGAACTCGGCCTGGACGTCCCGGCCGCCAACTCCATCGACGGCACCGCCTCCCGGGACTTCGCCGCCGAACTGGCCTTCTGCCTGGCCATGCTCGCGGTCGACCTGTCCCGCTGGGCCGAGGAGGTGGTGATCTACACCACGGTCGAGTTCGGCTACGCCAGGCTGCACGACTCGTTCGCCACCGGGTCGTCGATCATGCCGCAGAAGCGCAACCCGGACATCGCCGAGTTGACTCGCGGCAAGGCCGGGCGCCTCATCGGCAACCTGACCGGGCTGCTGACCACGCTCAAGGGCCTGCCGCTGGCCTACAACCGGGACCTGCAGGAGGACAAGGAGCCGCTGATCGACTCGGTGGCGCAGCTGGAGCTGGTGCTGCCGGCGATGACGGGCATGACGGCCACGCTGGCCTTCCACACCGAGCGGATGGCGGAGCTGGCCGGCGCGGGGTTCTCGCTGGCCACCGACATCGCGGAATACCTGGTGCAGCGCGGCGTGCCGTTCCGGGTGGCGCACGAGGCCGCGGGGGCGTGCGTGGCGCTGGCCGAGTCCACCGGCCGCGAGCTGGACGAGCTGACCGACGACGAGTTCGCCGCCGTCAACCCGGCCCTGGACCCGGACGTGCGCTCCGTGCTGACCGTGGCCGGATCGATCGCCTCCCGGGACGGCGTCGGCGGCACCGCCCCGGTCCGGGTGACCGAGCAGCTCGCCGGACTCCGCGAGCGGGTCGCCGCCGACCGGGCTTGGGCCGCCCGCCGCTCATGATCGTCACCCGAGAACTGCGTGGATCAACTTCTCCGGCATGCACGAACGTCGGCCTTTTGGGGCCGGAGTGACCAGCGGGACGAACTTCATGCATGCGGGCGGTGGCGATGGCGGCGGTGGCGGCGGCGGTGGCGGCGGCGGCCGTCGCGATGCCGGCGGTGACGGACCGGCCGGCGAACCCCCGGAATCCCGCCGACTCCGCAGCCGGCCGCTGCCGCGCTCGTTCTTCGCCCGCGAGCCCCTCGAGGTCGCGCCGGACCTGATCGGCTGCCTGCTCGTCTCCCCGGTCCCGGAGTCGCCCCGGGATCCGATCACGCTGCGCCTCACCGAGGTCGAGGCCTACCACGGTGAGCAGGACCCGGCCTCGCACGCCTACCGCGGCCCCACCCCCCGCACCGCCGTGATGTTCGGCCCGCCCGGATTCCTGTACGTGTACTTCGTCTACGGGATGCACTGGTGCGCCAACATCGTCACCGGCGTCGACGGTGAGGCCTCCGCGGTGCTGCTGCGCGCGGCGGCGGTGACGGGGAACCTGCCGGCCGCCCGCGACCGGCGCCGCTCGGCCCGCGGCACGGTGCCCCGCGACGTCGACCTGGCCAAGGGTCCCGCGCGGCTGGCCGGCACGCTCGGCCTGACCGGGGCCGACTCCGGGGCCGACCTGTGCCGGCCCGGCGCGCCGTTCCGGGTGCATCCCGGCGACGGCATCACGCCCGAGGTGCAGGCCGGCCCTCGGGTGGGGGTCGCGGCCGCTGGCGAGATCCCCTGGCGGTTCTTCGATCCCACGTCACCGACGGTGTCCGCCTACCGGGCCGGCGGCCGGCGCAGGAAGGCTCCACCGACGGCACCCGCTCGCGGTGACCCCCCGTCCGGCTAACGCCCCAGCGCCACGGCGAGCCACCGCCGCCACGCCGACCCGAACGGCTCGGCCAGTTCCGACATCGCCGCCAGCATCTCCGCGACGGTCCGCTCCGCCGCGCCGACCACGGGCTCCGGGTAGCCCCATTCCGCGCGGTGCGCGTCGAACTCGTCCCGGTCCAGCACCGCGGCCGGGGCGTCACCCAGGATCTGCACATCCAGGTCCAGGTCGACGAACTCGATCAGGTCGGGTCCGATCACCGCGGGGGTGGTGATGTCCACGTACAGCTGCTGCGGCCGATCGGGCGTGGCCGGCACGAAGAACGCCGACCACCACCGACCGCCCGGCGGGAACAGCCGCAACCCGGCGCGCGCGATCCAGATCCCACCTGGGCCGTCCACCGGCGTGCCGTCGGGCATCCACAACCAGCGGCCGTGCTCGTCGCTGCCCAGATCATCGGCCCAAAGGTCCCGGTGCGCGCCGCCGTCCCACTTGCGCGAGGTGATGCGCACTCGGGGCCGGTCGGTGTCCGTCATCGGTGAGGAACCTACGCCGCGGGGGTGGATGCGAGAATCGGATCATGTCCTCCCAGCCCGACGCATCCGTTGTCGCCGAAGCCGCCGCATCGGTGGATCCCGCATCCTCGAACGGCGGCGCCGACCGGCCGGCGTCCGTGCTGGACGAGCTCGAATGGCGCGGCCTGGTGGCGCTGTCCACCGACCGTGACGGGCTGGCGCGGGCGCTCGCCGGCGGGCCCGTCACCGCCTACTGCGGGTTCGACCCGACCGCGCCCAGCCTGCACTTCGGCAACCTCGTGCAACTGGCGGTGCTGCGCCGGCTGCAACGCGCCGGTCACCGGGTGATCTGCCTGGTCGGTGGGTCCACCGGCCTGATCGGCGATCCGCGTCCCGGCGCCGAACGCGCGCTGAAGACCAAGGAACAGACCGCCGAGTGGGTGGCCAGGATCAAGGAGCAGGTGCGGCCGTTCCTGGACTTCGAGGGCGACAACCCGGCCCTGCTGGTAGACAACCTGGACTGGACCGCCCCGATGAGTGCGCTGGACTTCCTGCGGGACATCGGCAAGCACTTCCGCGTCGGCACCATGATCCGCAAGGAGGTGGTGGCCACCCGGTTGGCCGGC
Source organism: Nakamurella lactea (assembly GCA_044463405.1). Classification (GTDB taxonomy): domain Bacteria; phylum Actinomycetota; class Actinomycetes; order Mycobacteriales; family Nakamurellaceae; genus Nakamurella; species Nakamurella lactea_B. Next base: position 4,714 of record JBIQML010000364.1, read on the forward strand.
GACGAGGGCATCAGCTACGCCGAGCTCAGCTACCAGGTCCTGCAGGCGCTGGACTACCTGCACCTGTACCGCACGTACGGCTGCACGCTGCAGACCGGCGGGCAGGACCAGTGGGGCAACCTGACCGCCGGTGCCGAGCTCATCCACAAGGCCGACGGAGCGGCCGTGCACCTGCTGGCCACGCCGCTGCTCACCGACGCGTCCGGCACCAAGTTCGGCAAGACCGAGGGCAACGCGGTGTGGCTGTCGGCGGAGCTGACCAGTCCTTACGCCTTCTACCAGTACTGGCGCAATATCGAGGACGCCTCGGTGATCGGATTGCTCAAGGTGTTCACCGACCGGAGCCCGGACGAGATCGCCGAGTTGGAACGCGACCTGGCCGAGCGCCCGCACCTGCGCCGGGCGCAGCAGGTGCTCGCCCGTGACGTCACCGCCCTGGTGCACGGCGAGCCCGCGGCGGACGCCGCCATCGCCGCGAGCGCGGCGCTGTTCGGCCGCGGGGACCTGGCCGAGGTCGACGAGCCGACGCTGGCCGCCGCGCTCGCCGAGGTGGGGCTGACGGACGTGCCGGCCCCGCCGCCGGACATCGCCCACCTGCTGCAGGGCTCGGGCCTGGTGTCCTCGCTGTCGGAGGCCCGGCGCACCGTCGCCGACGGCGGCGCGTACCTGAACAACGTTCGGGTCACCGACGCCGAGGCCGTCCCCGGCGGGACGGATCTGCTGTTCGGCCGATA
>JBIQML010000365.1:0-5410 GCA_044463405.1 Nakamurella lactea
CCCAAGAAGAAGCGGAAATAGCGCTTCAGCTCTCCGCCGCCAGGAAGGCCTCGATCGAGGCTCCCGGTGTGGTGTCGCCCACGTAGTACTCGATCAGCGCCCGCCGGCGATCGCGGGACGGGTCCTCCTGCAACTCGCGGCGCACCAGGTCCGCCACCGATGCGAGGTTCGCGCCGTCCAGCCGGGGCACCACCTGCTCCAGCGGGGTCCCGGCCACCTCCACGCTCGCACCGTCCGGAACCGTGATCACCAGCGGCCTGCCGCTCGGCAACCACTCCACCGACATGGCCGACACGTCGCAGATCAGCAGGTCCGCGTCGGCCATCGAGGTCGACAGCGGGACGTCCTCGAGATCCACCCGGTGGTCGGCGGTGGGGTCGGCGTCGCGTGCCGTGCCGAGCAGTTCCCGGATGCGTCGATCGGCGTCGCCGACGGCCGGTAGCCGGACGCCGGTGAGCGGATGCGGGCGGTAGATGATCCGGTAGCCCTCGTCGAGCAACGTCCGGATGGCGGGCTCGCCGTGGCTGACCACCGAGCTGTAGGAGGCGGTGGCCTGCGCTCCCTCCCAGGTCGGTGCGTACAAGATGGCAGATCGGTGTTCCTGCTCCCGGTCCTGGGCCGGATACTCGCCGGCGCGCTGCTCAAGGGCCTCCGCGTCCAGATTCGGCCGGCCGACGGTGATCATCCGGCCGGTGTCGAAGAGCGGGAGGTTCGCCCTGGCCCGGTCGATGGCCGCATGGCCGGCCACGAGCAGGAAGTCGTAGGCCTTGGTCTGGTTGGTCACGGTGATGGTCTTGTCGCTGTCGCCGTGTCCCACCAGGACGTGGGCCAGCGAGCAGAACCGGAGCAGCCGGAAGTTCCGCGGGCTGTGGTTGACGTACAGCGCAGCCCGCACCGTACTGCGGGCCAGTGCGCGGGTGAGTACGTCCGCGCTGGCAATGGTGGTGACGGACAGTCCGGACTCGGCGCGGACCCGGGCGGCCACCCGCGAGTCCTGCACGACGATGGTGGTGGGCCGGGCGCGATGCAGCGACCTGAGCGCCGCGTACCACGGCGTCAGCTGGTACAGCGCATCCACCGTGTCCGGGAAGAACACGATCACGTCGGCGTCGAGCCCGGTGTCGGCCAGGTGTGTGCTCTCGCCCAGGCCGTCCGGCGTGTCCGCCGGCAGCAGCCTCAGCCGGCGCGCCAGCCAGGATCGGGGATCAGGCAGGCGACGCGGCGCTCGCCAGGCCGGATCAGGCATCGTCGGCGGCCGGCCGCCGGGCCGGCGGCGCACCGTCGCCGGGCGCCGGTTTGCCGCCCGGACCGGGTTTGCCACCCTGACTCGGGTTGCCGCGCGGGCCTGGCCTCTTCCTCCCGGCGGCCTTGCCACCCGGCACGGGCCTCTTCCCCGGCGGTCGGCGGCGGGCCGGTCCGTCCACCTCCTTGGAGTCGCGCTGGTAGGCGTCGAGCACCTCGTCCAGCGACGTGTCCATCTTCAAGTGACCCTTGACCAGGTACAGGCCTCGCTGGCAGAACCGCCTGAGGTCCCCCGCGGAGTGCGACACCATGAACAGCGTTCGCCCCTCCGCCAGCAACGCATCGATACGGTCGTAGCACTTGCGGCGAAACGCCTTGTCCCCCACCGCCAGCACCTCGTCGACCAGTAGGATCGGCTCGTCCAGCTGGGCCATCACGGAGAAGGCCAACCGGACCTTCATCCCGGAGGAGAAGTGCCGGAACGGGGTGTCCAGGAAGCGCTCCGCCTCCGCGAAACTGACGATCTCGTCGAACTTCGAGTCGATGGTGTCGCGCGTCATGCCGTGCAGGCCGCCGGCCAGGTAGATGTTCTCCCTGGCAGTCAGGTCCGGCACGAAGCCGCCGGTCATCTCGATCAGCGGAGAGACGTTGGCCCGCAGCGTCACCGAACCCTCGTCCGGCAGCATCACGCCGGCCACCACCTTCAGCAGCGTCGACTTGCCCTGGCCGTTGCGTCCCACCACGCCGATGGCCTCGCCGGGCTGCACGTCGAAGCTGACGTTCCGCAGTGCCCAGAACTGGCCGGTGGAGCGGCCCACCTTGCCCTTGATCAGCAGTTCCCGCACACCCCGGTGCCGGGACTTGAGGTTGAACTGCACCCCGACGTTCTGCACCGAGATGATCGGCTGCGTCGCGGTCGCCTGCTGGTCCACTGCCACCTGCACCATCAGATCTCCTTCAGCACGGTGGCCTCGAGCCGGGCGAAGACCCACCACCCGATCACCAGGATCAGCACGCTGCCGACCACGCTGGAGACGATCATCGTGCCGTGCAATTCGCCGGGGAAGAAGCCGGCCCGGTACATCGAGACGATGCCCGACATGGGGTTGAGGTAGTAGACGTCCTTGAGGAACTGCGGGACGTGCTTGCTGTCCAGCACGTCGTTCAGCCCGTAGATGATGGGGGTGGCGTAGAACATCAGCCGCGCCACGATGTGCATCACGCGGTCCACGTCGCGGGCTAGGGCGCCCAGTGCCGACAGCAACAGTCCTAACCCGATCAGCAGCACCGTTTGGATGACCATCGCCGGCAGCATCAGCACGATCTCCCAGCTCACCGCCTTGCGATAGCCGATGGCGAAGGCCACCAGGACCGGGATCGAGAACACGTATTCCGTGCCCTTGCTGAAGACCAGTCTCAGCACCCAGATCTCCCGCGGCAGGGAGGTGCTGCGCACCAGCCGCTCTCCCTTGATCGCCCGGGGCGCTCCGGTGATGGTGTTCTGGAACCACCGGAACGGCAGCATGCCGGCGAGCAGGTACAGGATGTACGGTTCCTCACCGACCGAGCGATGGAAGATCGCCGTGAAGACGAACCAGTAGATCATCCCCATCAGCAGCGGGTCGAGGACCGACCAGACGTAGCCCAGGATGGAGTCCGCGTAACGGACCTTGAGATCCCGCAGCACCAGCAGGCCCAACACCTTGCGCTTGCGCCAGGTGGCGACGGTCCGGGCCACCGGCCCCCGCCGCTGCCGCCCACCCGTCGGTTCGTCGGCGTGCTGCCCGACCTCGTCCATCACCACGATGTCAGCAGGGGTCACTGACGCGCTGGAGGTCGAGGGCAGGCTCGGGCGCCGTGTGAACGGTGCGCCGATGCGACTGCGGGTGCACGCGCAACCCCGCAACCGGCATGGCGATCCATGCGTGCGTGTCAAACATATGTACCCACTACACCGCTCGTTGTGAGGTCCCAGGCCACTGCCGGATCCTACCCGCGCGAGGCGGTCAGACCCGTCAGCCGAGCGTGCTCCCCATCACGCAACCCGATCAGGCGATCGACCGCGGCCAGCAGGCCGCTCAGGTTCCGGGAGGCGCCGACGGTGGCCGTCCCGGTCGGGATGCAGCGGGCCCGCGCGTCGTAGAACGTCGTGCACGCCGCGATCCGTTCGATCACCGCATCGTCGAACACCAGGGCGAAATCGTACGCTTTGAGGAGGTGCGACGACTCCGGATGCACCGGGTCCGCATCCAACAGCCGGGCGTGCACCATGGAGGCGAACCGCAGGTTGGAGAAGTTCTCCTCGTGGTCGTCGACGTAGAGCGCGAGCTTGATGTCGCTACGGGACAGCAGGTCGTCCATGGTGGTGTAGCTCGCAACGGTGATCACCTCGAGCGAGGAGCGTTGCCGCACCGACCGCGCCGTGCGGGAGTCCTCGAGCACGACCACCACGCGATGCCGACGATCGATCTCCCGAAGCGCGCCGTACCACTGCTCCAATCGCTGCAACGATCCCGGCGGGTTGGGGTAGAACACCATCACGTCGTGCGGGAGGGTGGTTCCGAGCAGGTCCGCGTCGTCCCCGCGCCGGTCGGGCGCGCCCGCCGGGAGCAGCCCGGCCCGGCGGATCAGCCGACCGCCGAGGGTACGGATCCGACGCTCCATAGATGCGACACGTGCCTTGGCCATCCCAGCGCCCTTCGCTCACCCGCGCGCCGCGCCGGGGACCCCGGCCGGTCTCACGCCGACCGCCCGGACGCACCGGCGCGGCCGTCCCGGACGCCCGCGATGTCCTGGTATGCCTCCCTGCGCCACGCGTGGTGGAACGAATTGTCCGGCACCCGCCAGGTGGGGCCGTAGACCCGCTCCAGGTAGAGCAACGGGCTGCGAGGCAGCAGGCACTCCTGACCCAACATCGATCCGACGGACGCCGGGAACATCATCGACCGGGTCAACACTCCCCGCGGGCCGGGGAACCAGTCGATGCTGTCGCCCTGGAAGATTCCCACGAACACATCGACGGTCATGCCGCGCGGATGGCGCACGTGTTGGTGCGCAAGGAAGTTCCCACCGACGTCGTGTCCGCGGGACCGGAGGGTACGCGCGACCAGGTCCAGCCCCTCCGCCAGCGTACTGGCCTGATCGGCCTCCAGCCCGACAATGATGTCCAGATCGTCGTCGTGGGGCGTCATGTCGCCCTGCCGGACGATCGCCAACGCCGCCCCGAACCCGAAGCACACATTCTCGGTGAGCTCCGCGAGGTCCCGAATCACCTGGCGGGAGAACTCCAGATAACGTTGCTTCTCGTCCACCGTCCAATACCTGAACGACCTCTTCAGGCCGTGCGAGGTCCACTCCAGCTGGCGCGGCGCGAGGATGCTGCGACTCACCGCGTCCCGAAACTCCGCCCGCTGGCTCTGATCCAGCGGGGCGATGCCCTCGCGGGCGGTGCGCACGTTGCCCAGGGTCAGCTCGACCAGCACGTCGGTGAGCTGCCGAGTCAGATCGTCGGCTCGCGGGTAGCTGTCGAGTCCGAACCGGCAGAGCCGGCGGAAGCTCTCCACCCGCTCCCGGCCGTCGTAGATCATGCGCCAGTCGCCGTCGTCACGAACGGAGATCTGGACGCCGGCGGCCCGGCCGAACAGGCCGTTCGCCCCGTTGTGCAGGACTATTCGCTCGACGGCAACCGCTTCCGGCAGGCTGATCTCCAGCCAGGGCCCATTCTCCCGGGACGTCTGAAAGGCCATCCTGTGCTGGCCGCTGGGATCGAACAGCGCGTTGGGGTCGGCGGGAGCGACGAACTCCGTGAACGTGCTGCTGGTCCGCCAGGTGATGCCGGCCGGGGGGATGGGTCCACCGTCGACGATCACTTCCACTGAGTGGAGGTGGAAGTGCACGGTTCGCGGGACGGTCACCCGGATACGCCGGACCGGCCGACCGTCGGCGTAGGCGTTCAGTTGACCGCGATGTGCCAGGAAGTCGAAGTCCGGAAACGCGGCACGCGACATCGCGGCGAAATCGTCGACCAGAACCTGCAGGTCCACGGGTTCGGCGGCGTTCACACACGTACCCGCCGGGGCGCGACCGGCGTGCCAGGTGATCGGACTGCGACCTCCGCGTTCCGCGGTCGGTCCCGGTCCTGACACATGTCCCGTACCCCATCTCTCCC
>JBIQML010000366.1:0-5394 GCA_044463405.1 Nakamurella lactea
GAAGTCGATGCGGCGGCCCCTGGTCGCCCCTTCCACCACACTGCCGGAGGTCGCTTCGACCGACCGGGCCGGCATCGCCACCCGAGTGTGCAGGTCGACCGGCGTCACCGTCGATCCATCGGCGTCCAGCACCAGGAGGTGGTCGGAGCCGGAGTCCGTGCTGACGTAGGAGGGCCCGCCGCCGGCCGGAAAGCCGGCCACCGGCCGCAATGTCCGATCATCGATCACCGTCACCCGGCCCGCGTCCGGGCGCGGCACGTAGAGGTTGTCGTCACCGGCGGCGTCGGCCTCCAGATTGCGGCCGAGATCATCCAGGGGCGTGCTCCACGCCTGCCGCCAGCGCGGGGTTCGGGTCGCCGCCGTCGCGGGCACGACCCGGGAGACCACTGACCCGTCCCGGGCCAGCGCGTAGATCGCGTGGGTGCGGGCCGACCAGACCGGCTCGCTGATGGGGGTCCTGATGTGCGCTACCACGATGGCCGGCGGCGTGTCCGCCGACGCGGACGAACAGGCAGTTGCCGAGGCTGCTGACGCCACGCACAGTGCGAGCCCGAGGCACGCGCGGAGGCCCCTGCCGAGAACTCTGCTCACACCGTCGGACTTCCCGTCCGTGGCGCAGGGATAACCGATCCCGCCCTGCGGGCCGCCGGTGGTCGGCCTGTCCGCTCGCGCAGCTGTCCGGCGACCACACGGTCTGCCGGCAGGTCGCGGCGGCCGGGACCGTCCGGGACGGCGGATCGGCTACCGTACAGGGACCGGGCGGGATGGGGCGTGTTCGGTTCTCGAACGGGTAGGGATAGAACGTGGACGACAACCGCCAGCGTGCCGAACGGATCGCGGAAGCCGCGCAGCGCCGTGGCCTGACCGTCGCGGTCGCCGAATCGCTGACCGGCGGCCTGCTGGCCAGCCAACTGGCCGCCGCACCCGCGGCTGCGGAGTGGTTCCATGGCGGCGTCGTCGCCTACTCCCGGCGCACCAAGCACGAAGTGCTGCGCGTGCCGCCCGGCCCGGTGGTCAGCGCGACGGCGGCGCTGGCGATGGCGCGGGGCGTGGCCGGGTTGCTGGACGCGGACCTGTCGGTGGCGGTGACCGGTGCCGGCGGCCCGGATCCGCAGGACGGGCAGCCGCCCGGCACGGTCTGGATAGCGGTGTCCCACGACGACCGGCAACACGCAGAACTGCACCACTTCGCAGAGCCCGACCCGGCGGCGGTATGCGAACGGACCTGTACCGAGGCGCTGAACGCCTTGTTGACGTCGCTCTCGCAGAACGGGTAGGACGGTGTCCGGTCAGCCGTCCTCGGGAGACTTGGCGAGTCGACGTCGCTCATGCTCGCGGCGACTGTAGGTTGCCTCCCGGATGGCCGCGTCGCTGTCGAAGTTGGATCCCACGGCTCCCGCCATCGTCCCGAGCGAGGCGGCCAACCAGGACAGCTTCAGATAATCGAGCGCGCTGACCGGGTGGCCCAGGTCGGATCGAAGGTAGCTTGCCTCGATGATGATCAGCGCCGCACTGAGCAGCAGCACGAAGAGCAGGACATACATCATGATCACGCTGATGGTGATGGTGGCCAGCGTGGAGGCATTGTCGCGGCGGGCTTGGCCCGAGTCGGAGAACCGGCGCGACCTGTTCCACAGCCGGTTGTGCAGGATCAGCCATCCGCTCATCACGCCGACGGCCAGCACGCTGATGATCGCCAACCGGGCGGGGGAGAGTGCATCGGCCATCCTCCAGACCGAGGCGTAGAAGATTCCGAACGCTCCGGTCGCCACCGCGGCGGCGACGGAGTTCGACAACGCGGTCAGGAGCCTGCCTGGCCGGTTGCTGCGGACCATGCCAGAGAGAAGATGCCACCTGCCCCCCAGCCCGTCGGAGACCAGGTACCACTGGCCGTCTGCCGCCGGTATCACGCGGTATCGCCGTCGTCCCAGCGAGATCGGGTCACCTGGCGGTGGTGCATCCCGGTCCAGTGCCCGCGCCAGCCCTTCGAGCAACTCCCGCAACCGTGCGCGGACCCGATACACGCCGAGGGTCGGGAGTGACACCAGCGCCGCGCGCTCCCGGGTACCGGCCTGGCCGAGCATCGGGACGCCGTCGTGCTGCAACGGGAGGTCCGTGAGGTAGATGACCAGATCCCAGTCTTCGCCGTCCCTGAGGGTCGCCGCGCGGCGCAGCAACGGGATCGACCCGTCCGCCGCGAGCGCCAGCGTCTGCCGCCTGAGTGCCACGCGCCATGGTCCGGTCGCGGCGCCGTCCTGCGGCCCGGCATCCGGCGAGCGTTCCCCGAGGTGCTGGGTCAGGCTCCGAGCGAGGGCGTCCCTCATCAAGGTGGCCACCTTCTCGGGAAGTCCCGGATCCACCATCAGGCCCAGCGTCGGCACTCTGCCTCCCTCCGACGGTTTCCTCTGCTTCAGCGGCCCGGCGCGGGCCGATGCGGTACCACGGTGTTGCCTGCGAATTCCGGCTGGTGGTCCTTCGGCGGGAGATGGGCTTGCTGGTCGGCGCGGGCGAATGTCACGTCGGGAATCTCATCCACGACGACGTCCCGTTGCAGCGATTGCAGATCGCAGCGCACTACCCGGCACTCCTCCGGTCGGCTCAAGGGACGTTGGCTGCTTCCCGGATCCCTGACAGTGGCAAACAGCGCGTGGCGGTTACCGCGCGTCCGTTCGGGGTATCGCCGGAGCATGGGCACACTGGTTGACGCCGTCACTCACTGGCACCGCTAACCGTGCGGGATATCGACACGGCCGCGACGGGGATCGCCGCACATCCGGGTGAGGCGATTCGCCTGGCACCGCAGACGGGTTGCGGATTGATGTTGCCCGCCGGAGCCCTGCTCACCGTCATAGACCCCACCGGTGGGCAGGTCAGTGACTTCTACTGCCTGAACGCCCACGACCACGGCGAGGTGCTGTCCAATGGGCGAACGATGGACTACCTGGGTCGGCTGCGGGTCGGGGCGGGTGATGCGCTGTACAGCAACCGCAGCCATCCGATGGCCACCATCGTCGCCGACACCTGCGGTCGCCACGATTTTCTGCTCACTCCGTGCAGCCAGCAGACCTTCGACATCCTCTACCCGGAGTTGGAGGGCGCAGCCCACCCCAGTTGCCTGGCCAATCTCATCGCGGGACTGGAGCCGTTCGGCGTCGGCGCCGACCGGATCGGCACTACCCTCAATATCTTCATGAACGTCTGGTGGGAGGCGGGCGGCGACCTGCATATCGACCCGCCGACCAGTCGGGCCGGCGATCGATTGGTGTTGCGGGCCGAGATGGATCTGATCGTGGGCCTGACGGCCTGCTCGGCAGAGAAGTCCAATGGCGGAGTCCTGAAGCCGATCGACTTCCACGTCACACCCCCGGCGACCCCGTCAGCCTACTGACCGAGCATCGTGCACATCGGCCATGACGGCGGGTCCCGGCATCGAATACGTCATCCCGCTCCGCTGGGACGGCGGCTCGGACAGCGCCACGTTGCAGGAGTTCGCGCGGTACCTGGGGAGCATCGTCGGCGTCGCCGACATCACCGTCGTCGATGGCTCCCCGCCGTGCGTGGTGCGTCGCCACGCCGAGTGCTGGGGGCGCTACGCGCGCATCCTGCGCCCCGCCCCGTGGCCGGGGGGCAACGGCAAGGTGGCCGGTGTGGTCAGCGGCGTGCGGGCGGCGCGACACGAGTGCGTCGTGATTGCCGACGACGACGTCCGTTACCTGCGCGACGATCTCACGGAGGTCGCGGCGCGGCTGGTCGGATACGACATGGTGTGGCCACAGAACGTGTTCATTCCCGGGGACGCCGGTCGACTGCCCTGGCACGCCCGTTGGGACACCGGGCGCATCCTGCTCAATCGGGCCGGGGGCGGCGACTACCCGGGTACCGTCGTGATCCGTCGCAGCACGTTCCTGTCGGTCGGCGGGTACGACGGAGACGTCCTGTTCGAGAACCTGCAACTGCTGCGCACCTTCCGCGCGATCGGCGCCCGGGTTCGGCAGGCGCCGGACCTCTGTGTGGGACGGCGCGCACCCGGGTTGTCCCGATTTGCCGAGCAGCGAGTGCGTCAGGCGTATGACGACCTCTCGCAACCGGCCCGGTGCGTGTTCGAGGCGTGCTGGCTACCGTTGGGCGTGGTGTCCGCCGTCAGGCGCCCACGATGGCTCCTGGCGGCCGCTGCCGTCGCGATCGGAGTGGCGGAATATGGGCGGCGCCGGCATGCCGGAGGAGACTTCTTCCCGCGCAGCAGCGCCGTGTGGGCACCCCTGTGGATGGCCGAGCGGGCGGTAACCGTCTGGCTGGCCATCGGGTGCCGGCTCAGGGGCGGGGTGCGGTATCGGGGGCGGCGGATGCGGCACGCGACGCGTCCGGTGCGGCCCGGGCCCGCGCTGCCGGACAGCGCGGAAGACCTCAGATCGATGCTGGTCGATCCCACCGGCCAGGCGACCAGCGTTCCGGCCAGCAGGGCGCCGGATCGCCGTCCTGACCGTGACAAGGCGTGATGAGTCGTCGGCACCGCGCCAGGTTGACGGCCGGCGAACGGGCATCCCTGGCCGGACACCCTCCGGGGACACGGGTCGGCGAGAGCGGCAGTCAGCCCGCGCCGCCGCCAGGTCTGGCGCCCCAGTAAGGCGGCACCCATCCTTCGGGCAGCCTGCGGCCCGAGTACTGCCGAGCCTCCGATCCGGCGCCGTGATCGGTGACCATCGGATTGACGCTGCCGTTGACCGCGGCATCCCGGCGTCGGATGGTGTCGCGCAGCCGCTCGAACCGGCCCTGGGCGCGCAATCGCTCGAACTGCTCGTGCGGATTGAACACCAGCGTCGGCAGCGGGGACCGTCGTGCAGGGCGCGACGCCGCCGGGTGCATGCCAATCACGAAATAGGCGTTTCCGGCGGCGCTGAACGCGAAGTGGACATGGTTCGGATCGTCGGACACCGAGCGATCCCACGGCTCGGTGTCCATCTCCGCCATCTCCCGCAGTTGGCGCCAGAGCATCCGTTCGAAGGTCTCCTGCTCCTTCGGCGGATCGACCAGGAAGACCGCCACGAACGATGCGAAACCCGCGGCTAGGTCCGTGTTCTGGGCAAAGAGTGCGAGATCCGCCAGCAATATCCGTGCTGATTGCGTGGTTCCCAGCCACGGATAACCGCGGACCGTCGCGCGCCCCCTGTTGAACACCGAACGTGCTCCCAGGCACGGGTAGCGCGGGTCCGCGAGCACGGAGTGAAGTGACTGCCGTGCGATGGCGTCCCACGCCGCCCGGTCGTCGTCGACCACGTGAACTCCCGCCGTCCGGGGCCTCGTCGGATCCCATGGGTCGCTGGATGCGGCCGGGGCGGCGATGCCTGCGTTACCAGCCAGATACCCGGATGCCGCTGGTTCCGGTCGAATGCCGGG
>JBIQML010000367.1:0-5388 GCA_044463405.1 Nakamurella lactea
TGCTGCTCGGCGACGCCGGCGGCATGGTCAACCCGTTCAACGGCGAGGGCATCGCCTATGCCATGGAGTCCGCGGCGATCGCCGCCGACACGGTCCTGCAGGCGCTGGGCCGGCCGGACGGACCTGCCCGGGAGGCAGCGCTGGCGGGCTACGTCACCGCCATGCAACGCCACATCGGTTCCTACTACCGGCTGGGCGGCCTGTTCTCCCAGCTGATCGGCAAGCCCGCGGTGATGAAGTACGCGACCCGTCTCGGGCTGCCGCGCAAGCATCTGATGTACCTGGTGCTCAAGACGCTGGCCGGCCTGTACGACTCGCGGCGCGGCGACTGGGCGGATCACGTGGTGCGGATGCTCACCTCGGTGGTGCGCAGTGCGTGAGTCCCGCGCGGTCAGATTAGGTAAGCCTTATCGGATCGGTTCTCCCGGCGCCGATATAGGGTGCGGCTGCTGTTCCGGATCGAATCAGATCGGCGCGGCGCCGCACGCGCGTGCCCTGCGGGGAGCCACGCTGACCGCAGGAAAGGAGAGCTGGCGATGACGATCCTCACCGCGTACCTGCCGATCCTCATCTTGCTGGTGGTGGCCGGGGGCTTCGTCGTCACCTCCGCGACGGTCGTCACCGATCTGTTCGGCCCGCGCAGGTTCAACCGCGCCAAGCTGGACGCCTACGAGTGCGGCATCGAGCCCACGCCGTTGCCGGCCGGCACCGCGGGGCGGTTCCCGATCAAGTACTACGTGACGGCGATGCTGTTCATCGTCTTCGACATCGAGATCATCTTCCTGTACCCCTGGGCGCAGTCGGCCGGCAACCTGGCCATCTTCGGGCTGGTGGAGATCTCGTTGTTCATCGTGACGGTGTTCGCCGCGTACGCCTACGTCTGGCGCCGCGGCGGGCTGAACTGGGACTGAGGGCCCGGAACGTCGACCACCCCACGACACGGCACAGAAAGGAGAGCGACATGGCGTTGGAAGAGAAACTGCCCAACGGGATCTTGCTGGCCAGCCTGGAGAAGCTTGTCAACTGGACGCGCAAGGCCTCGTTGTGGCCGGCCACCTTCGGCCTGGCGTGCTGTGCCATCGAGATGATGACCACCGGAGCCCCCCGCTACGACCTGGGGCGGTTCGGCATGGAGGTGTTCCGGGCCTCGCCGCGGCAGGCCGACCTGATGATCGTGGCCGGTCGGGTGAGCCAGAAGATGGCGCCCGTGCTGCGGCAGATCTACGACCAGATGCCGGAACCGAAGTGGGTGCTGTCGATGGGGGTGTGCGCATCCTCCGGCGGCATGTTCAACAACTACGCGATCGTGCAGGGCGTGGACCACGTGGTGCCGGTCGACATGTACCTGCCGGGCTGCCCCCCGCGGCCAGAGATGCTCATCGACGCGATCCTCAAGCTGCACGCCAAGATCATGGACGAGCCGATGGGCCCGGCACGCGCGGCCGAGAAGGTCGGCGAGCGCACCGAACTGGTGCCGTCGTCGGTGAAGTACTCGCGCGGCAAGCGGCGCTACCCGGTCGGCACGCCGGAGGTGAACAAGCTGTGACCAGTGCTTCGGGCGACGAGAAGTCCGCCCCCGCAACGGCTCCCGGTACCCCGGCCTCGGTGCCGACCACCGGCCAGACCGAGCAGGCCGCCCCGGCGTCGAGCACGCCGGCGATCCGGGACACCGGATCGGCTCCGGCCGAGCGGGTGCCGGCCGCGCCACCGACCGGCACGGAGCGCCGCGGCATGTTCATGGCCTCCGATTCCGGCGACACCTCTGGCTTCGGCGGCCTGATCCGCGAGCCCTACGTGCCGCCGCGCGCCGAGCGGCCCTACGGCGGCTACTTCGACGAGATCGCCGACGCGCTGGCCGCCGCCATGGCCGAGCGTCAGATCCCCGAGACCGCCATCGAGCAGATCACCGTGGCGCACGGCGAGATGACCATCTACGTCGCGCGCGAGCACCTGGTATCGCTGCTGCAGACCTTCCGGGACGACGCCTCGCTGCGCTTCGAACTGGCCAGCTCCATCTCCGGAGTCGACTACGGCGAGGACGTTCCGCGCCGGCTGCACGTGGTCTACGACCTGCTGTCCATGACCTACCGCCGCCGGGTGCGGCTGGAGGTTTCCGTGGACGTCAACGACGCGACGGTGCCGTCCGCGGTGGCGGTCTACCCGACCGCCGACTGGCACGAGCGCGAGGTGTGGGACATGTTCGGCGTGGTATTCGCCGGCCACCCGGCACTCACCCGCATCCTGATGCCGGACGACTGGATCGGGCACCCGCAGCGCAAGGACTACCCGCTGGGCGGGATCCCGGTGGAGTACAAGGGAGCCGAGGTCGCCAGCCCCGACCAGCGGAGGGCGTACACATGACGGACACCGCACACGACGGCCGCTTCTACACCGAGGACTTCCTGCCGGAGAGCATGCAGCACGGGGCGGTGGAGGGCGGGGACCTGCAGCCCTCCGACGACGCCGACGGCCGGATGTTCACCGTCACCGGCGGCGACTGGGACTCGGTGTTCACCGACACCGAGTTCGCCGACAACGAGCGCATCATCGTCAACATGGGGCCGCAGCACCCGTCCACGCACGGCGTGCTGCGGCTGATCCTGGAGATCGAGGGCGAGACCGTGGTGCAGGCCAGGGCCGTCATCGGCTACCTGCACACCGGGATCGAGAAGTCCTGCGAGTTCCGCACCTTCACCCAGGCGGTGACCTTCCTCACCCGCGCCGACTACCTGTCCCCGGCGTTCAACGAGGCCGCCTACTGCATGGCCGTGGAGCGGCTGCTGGACACCGAGGTTCCGCAGCGCGCCCAGGTGATCCGGGTGCTGCTGATGGAACTGACCCGCATCTCCTCGCACCTGGTGGCCATCGCCACCGGCGGCATGGAGCTGGGCGCGCTGACCGGCATGACGATGGGCTTCCGGGAGCGCGAGGAAGCGCTGCACCTGATGGAGTTCCTCACCGGCCTGCGGATGAACATGGCCTTCATCCGACCGGGCGGCGTGGCACAGGACCTGCCGGAGGGATCCATCGAGCGCATCAATTCCTTCATCGAGGTGATGGACAAGCGGCTGCCGGAGTACGACCGGCTGCTCACCGGCCAGCCGATCTGGAAGGCCAGGCTGCAGGGCATCGGCGTGCTGCCGCTGCAGGGCTGCCTGCAACTCGGCATCACCGGCCCGGTGCTGCGGTCGGCGGGACTGGCCTGGGACCTGCGCAAGACCATGCCGTACTGCGGGTACGAGACCTACGACTTCGAGGTGCCGACCACCAGCAACGCCGACTGCTACGACCGGTACCTGCTGCGCGTCGCGGAGATGCACGAGTCGCTGAAGATCATGCGGCAGTGCGTCACCCGGCTGCGCGAACCCGGTCCGGTCATGGTGACCGACAAGAAGATCGGCTGGCCGGCGCAGCTGTCCATCGGCAGCGACGGCATGGGCAACTCGCTGGACCACATCCGGCACATCATGGGCGAGTCCATGGAGGCCCTGATCCACCACTTCAAGCTGGTGACGGAGGGCTTCAAGGTTCCGGCCGGCCAGGCCTACGTCGGCATCGAGGGACCGCGCGGGGAGCTCGGTGCGCACGTGGTGTCCTCCGGCGGCACACGACCTTGGCGGGTGCACCTGCGCGACCCCGGATTCGTGAACCTGCAGGCGATGCCGGCGATGGCGGAGGGCGGCATGGTGGCCGACGTGGTGGCCTCGGTGGCGTCGATCGACCCGGTGATGGGAGGCGTGGACCGGTGAGCCAACCGAACCACAACGAGCGGCCGGGAACCGTGCCGGCGGCCGGTGGAGCGACCCCGCCCCCCAACGAGCGGCCCAGCGACTTCTACCACGGCAACCCGCCGGAGCCGAACAAGCGGATGCCGGTGCCGCAGTACCGGACCACCGGCCACGCCTTCGGCGAGGTGACCCGGGAGCGGGCCGCGCGGATCATCGCCCGCTACCCGCACCCCCGCAGCGCCCTGCTGCCGCTGCTGCACCTGGTGCAGTCGGAGGAGGGGTTCCTGTCCCGGGACGGACTGCTGTTCTGCGCCGAGCTGGTGGGGCTGTCCGAGGCCGAGACCTCCGGCGTGGCCACCTATTACACGATGTACAAGCGCGAGCCGTGCGGCGAGCACCTGGTGAGCGTGTGCACCAACACCATGTGCGCGGTGCTGGGCGGCGACGCGATCTACACCCGGTTGCGCGAGCACCTGGGCGTCGGGCACGAGGAGACCGCCGGCGAGCCCGGCACGCCGGGCTCGATCACGCTGGAGCACGTGGAGTGCCTGGCGGCGTGCGATCACGGTCCCGTCGTGACGGTCAACTACGAGTTGTACGACCGGCAGACCCCCGAGTCGGCGGTGGACCTGGTGCAGGCGCTGCAGCGCGGCGAGCGTCCCGCGCCGACCCGCGGTGCGCCGCTGACCGACTTCAAGGACGCCGAACTGCAACTGGCCGGGTTCTTCGATGAGTCGGATGCCGATTTCGACCAGGCCGTGGACGCCCCGTCGGTGTCCGACGAATCGCTGCGCGGCGTGCGGCTGGCCGCCGATCGCGGCTGGACCGCACCCGCCCTGCCCGAGCAGCCGCCGGCGTTCCCGCCGCTGCCGGAGAAGAAGTGAGGTGGAAGCGGTGACGCATTCTGCGGAGGAGCAGGCGCCCCGGCGCCCGGATCCGCTGACGCCGGTGCTGACCCGGGGCTGGGAGTCGCCTCGGTCCTGGCGGCTGGAGAGCTACGAGCAGGGCGGCGGCTACTCGGCGCTGCGCGCCGCGCTGACCGCGGTGCCCGAGCAACTGGTCGAGCTGGTCAAGGGCTCGGGGCTGCGCGGTCGCGGCGGTGCCGGCTTCCCGACCGGGCTCAAGTGGTCGTTCCTGCCGCCGCTGGCCGACAAGCCGCGGTACCTGGTGGTCAACGGTGACGAGAGCGAACCCGGCACCTGCAAGGACATCCCGCTGATGATGGCGAACCCGCACCTGCTGGTGGAGGGCTGCATCATCACCAGCTTCGCGATCCGCTCGCAGTTCTGCGCCATCTACATCCGCGGCGAGCTGCTGCACCCGATCCGGCGGGTGCAGGCCGCGGTGCGGGAGGCATACCAGAGGGGCTACCTGGGCAAGAACATCCTGGGCAGCGGCTACGACCTGGACATCGTGGTGCACGCCGGGGCGGGCGCCTACGAGTGCGGCGAGGAGACGGCGCTGCTGGACTCGCTGGAGGGCCGCCGCGGCCAGCCGCGGCTCAAGCCGCCGTTCCCCGCGGTCGCCGGGCTGTACGCCAGCCCGACGGTGGTCAACAACGTGGAGACCATCGCCTCGGTGCCGGGGATCGTCTCCGGAGGGGCCGGCTGGTACCGGCAGATGGGCAGCGACAAGTCGCCGGGCAGCAAGATCTTCTCGC
>JBIQML010000368.1:0-5381 GCA_044463405.1 Nakamurella lactea
CCCCCGACCTGGCCGCCAGGGTGGCCGCGCTGGTGGCCCGGCCGGGACAGCCGATCCACCAGGACCCGACCCGCGGGCTGGACCACGGGGCCTACGTGCCGCTGGTGGAGATGTACCCCGACGCCGACATCCCCGTGTTGCAGGTGTCCATGCCGTCGCTGGACCCGCAGGGCCTGTTCGAGCTGGGCCGGGAACTGGCGCCGCTGCGGGACGAGGGTGTGCTGATCATCGGCTCCGGCTTCACCACCCACAACCTGCGCGAGGCCCGCTTCGGCGACACCTCCGGCTCGGCCCCGGAGTGGGGCCGCGAGTTCGACGACTGGGCGAAGCGCACGGTGGAGGGCGGCGACGTCGACGCCGTGCTGGACTTCGAGCACTCCGCACCGGCCGCCCGCCGCGCGCACCCGCGCACCGAGCACTTCGCGCCGCTGTTCGTCGGCCTCGGGGCGACCGCCGACGCCGGGGTGGACGCCTCCAGCGTCATCGACGGCTTCTGGTACGGCCTGGCCAAGCGGTCCTTCCAGTTCAACTGAACCCGCCGGGCCGGCCCGATCCGGATCCGGGCGCGCCACGGCAGCGGTGCCTTGGCACGATGAGTCGGTGACGCACGAGCCGACGGCCGCGGAGCTGGCGGCGGTGGCGCGCGCCTGCGAGCTGGCGGCGCGCGGCGCCGGAAGCGCGCTGCCCAACCCGGTGGTCGGCTGCGTGCTGCTGTCACCCGGCGGTGACGTGGTCGGCGAGGGCTTCCACGAACGGGCCGGCGGGCCACACGCCGAGATCGTGGCGCTGGACGCCGCGGGGGAGCGGGCGCGCGGTGCCACCGCGGTGGTGACGCTGGAGCCGTGCAATCACACCGGGCGGACCGGCCCGTGCTCCGAGGCGCTGATCGCTGCCGGGGTGGCCCGGGCGGTGGTGGCGGTGCGCGACCCGTGGCTGCCGGCGGCCGGCGGGATCGACCGGATGCGGGCGGCCGGGCTGACGGTGGTGGACCTGGCGGCCGAGGCGCCGACGGCGGCGAGCGATGCGGCGGTGACGGGCCCGTCGGGGCCGGGCGCGTCCGAGCCGGCGTCGTCGCGGCCGGAGATCGCGGCCGCGGTGGACGCGGCGGAGGACGTCAACCGGGTCTGGCTGACCGCCACCCGGCGGCAGCGGCCGTTCGTCACCCTCAAGATGGCCGTGTTGATCGACGGCCGGGTGGCCGCGGAAGACGGCACCAGCCAATGGATCTCGTCACCGCAGTCCCGCGCCGAGGTGCACCATCTGCGCCGGGCGGTGGACGGCATCGCGGTCGGCATCGGCACCGTGCTCGCCGACGACCCGCAGCTCACCGCGCGGGACGCCGACGGGGTCGTTGCCGGGCGGCAACCCCTGCGGGTGGTGGTCGACTCGCGCGGCCGGACCCCCGCCGCCGCACGGGTTCTCGACGACGCCGCGCCGACCCTGCTGGCGACCGTCGACCGGTTCGGCGCCGGCCCGGACGGACGGGTGGACCTGGCCGCGCTGCTGGCACAGCTGTACCGGGATGGGCGGCGACACCTGCTGGTGGAGGGCGGACCTCACCTGGCTGCGGCGTTCCTGGACGCCGACCTGGTGGACGAGGTGCTGGTCTACCTGGCGCCCATCCTGCTGGGCGCGGGCCGCTCGGCCCTGGAGGGCGGAACGGTGACCACCCTGGCCGACGCGCACCGCGCGGAACTGCGTGAGTTCCGCCGCCTGGGTCCCGATGTCGCGTTGCGGTACCGGATATCGCGCTGACCTCAACCGGCCCGCGGTCGCATCCAGGGACGCCGGCTGTGCGGCCGTGCGCCCGACGATCACCGCGCCGCAGCAGATCTGGGGAGGTATCCGGGCGTTCGCCGATCGCGCAACACGGCGAGCACGACGATCGCGATGCCGATCAGCGCGACCACGGCGTTGGCGGCGGTGAGGGCGATCGCCTCGCCGCCGGTCGCACCCTCGAGATGGGTGACGTGGAAGAAGAAGTGCGGCACCGCGAAGACGCAGAACGCCAGCGCCGCGGGGATCACGAAGTGCGTCTTCGGCCGGACCAGGGCGATGGCCAGCAGCAGCGCGATGCCCAGCGTCGCCCCGCCGAAGTCGCGGGCGAAGTGCTCGCTGAACGGCGGCGTCAGGCTGACCGTCGGAAAGTTGCGGTAGAAGCTCTCCGGCCACAGGGCGTTCCACCCTCCCACCACCAGTTCGTCCAGGAACAGGATGGCCAGGCCGATCCGGATGAAGACGGTCACCGGGTGCTCCTTCGTGTCAGGTCGATGTGTTTCGCTGTCATGTGCGGGTTCCCGGCGGCGGACTCGGTCGGGCGTTGGGGGAGAGCGACCGGATCCCGGGCCTGCTGGCGGCCGATCGCCCGCAATCGGGTCGCCATTCCCGTGACCAGCGAGCGGAGCTCGTCGGGGTGGTCGATGACGACGTCACCGTCGAGCGCGGCGATCACGGGCGGCAGCCAGTCCAGGCTCTGGGCGTGGATGTCGGCGCGCTGCCAGCCGGGGGTGTCCAGCGGGGTGAGCGTGGCCACGGACGCGGGAAGTCGCGCCCGGATCCTCTCGGGCGACGACCGGATGCGCAGCACGACGTGCCATGGATAGTCCGCCCGCGCGAACCGGTCGACGAGGTCGGCGGCAGTGCGCTCGGGGGCCGGTTCCGTAAATCGGCCCGGCAGCGGCCGGGCCGTCCGGATGCGATCGACGCGGAAGGTGCGCTCCTCGGCAGGGCCCGAGCCAGCGCCGGGGCCAGGTCCAGCGCCGGGGCCGGCGTCCGGGCCAGTTCCGGCGGCGTGGTCGACGTCCAGGGCGATCAGGTACCAGCGGCCGGCGCGGGCGACCAGGCCATACGGGTGCACCGTGCGTCGGGACGGCACGTCGTCCCTGTTGCGGTACCGCAACTCTAGCGGCCGACGATCGGCGATGGCGTCCGCGACGGTGAGCAGCACGTCCGCATCGGGCATGCCCGGCAGCGGCGAGCCGGCCCCCTCGGCGAACTCGGTCGTCGCGATGAGCGCCTCGACTCGTCGGGCCGAGGCGGCGGGGAGGACGCGGCGCAGCTTGGACAACGCGGTCTGCGCGGCGGTGTCCGAGTCCGCACCGGCGCGGATGAGTGCCGCGACCACCGCGACCGCCTCCTCGTTGCTGAGCAGCAGGGGCGGGAGCCGGTACCCGGGGCTGATCCGATAGCCGCCGTACCGGCCCCGCACCGACTCGACCGGGATGTCGATGTCGCGCAGCTGCTGCATGCTCCGGCGCACCGTGCGCTCATCCACCCCCAGCCGCTCGGAGAGCTCGGGGACCGTGCGCAGCGGCGCCGACTGCAGCAGGTCGAGCAGCCGGAGCGCCCGGCCGAGCGGAGACGTCACCTCACCATCATCTCTCGATACCGGGCAGGTTTCGCCCGGTATCGGTCCTACCGTCGAGCCAGGTCGGCGCCCGCCGGCCCGCCACACCACCGAGGAGAAGCACCATGGAACTGTCCGCGACCCGCATCATCACCGACGACGTCGACCGGCTCATCGACTTCTACGAGAAGGTCACCGGCATCGCCGCGGTGCGACTGCACCCGCTGTTCGGTGAGCTGCGCACCCCGTACGGCGCGCTGGCCGTCGCGAGCTCGGCCACCGTCCCCCTGCTCGGCGAGGGAGCCGCCGAGGCCGGTGCCAACCGGAGCGTGATGCTCGACTTCCGGGTCGACGACGTCGACGCGACCCACCGCGAGTTGAAGGAGGTCGTCGAGGTGTTCGTGAACGCGCCGACCGACATGCCGTGGGGCAACCGTTCACTGCTGTTCCGCGATCCCGACGGGAACCTCGTCAACGTCTTCACCCCCACCACGCCGGCCGCCCAGCAGCGCTTCGCCACGTCGTGACGGTTCGCCTGCCCGGCGTCCCGCGAGCGCATCGGCAGCGGCGAGGTCGAGGACGCGCCAATCGTCGTGGGCCCCGCGGGGCTCGAACCCGCAACCTACGGATTAAAAGTCCGCAGCTCTGCCAATTGAGCTAGAGGCCCGCTTGATGCGCTGCGCATCCGGGCGAGCCGAGCCTACCGGGCCCGCGCCCGCGCCCGTGTCGGCCGCCCTCGGACCGCCCGCCCGTGTGCCGGCTTCACTGAGTTCGCACTGCCACGCCCTGCCGCGCCAGTAGCTTTCCGCGACCGGCAGGTCCATGGCCGATTGTTTGCGGGAGCCCCAGTTCCGGAGGCATTCTTGTAGAGAGCAACTAGTTGCGTTGCGCAAGTAAACAAGTTGTCAAGGGGTACGGCCATGACAGATTCGGCACTGGACGCTGCTGCACCGGTGAGCGGGGCGACCGACACGATTCCCGCCGACCCGTCACCGCCAGGCGGCTCGCGGACCCCGCCGCCGCCCGAGGGTGTACGGACTCCGTCACTGCCGGAGGGTTCGCGGACTCCGTCACCGCTCGACCCCCCGCCCGGTGACCCCGTCACCGCCCTCGACGACGACCTGGTCGAATACGGCGCCGACCTGGTCGGGGCGCTGATCGGGATGATCAAGCGCATCGGCGCCATGCGCAACCGGCTGGCCCCCACCGGCGACTTCGACATCTCGCAGACCTTCCTGCTGATCCACCTCGCCGAGCAGGGGCCGACCCGGGCGGGGGAGCTGGCCGAGATGGTCTGCGCCGACCCGTCCACGGTGTCCCGGCAGGTCGCCGCGCTGGTCCGGGCCGGGCTGGTGGAGCGCCGCGCCGACCCGGAGGACGGCCGCGCGTCGCTGCTCGTCACCACCAGGGCCGGCCGGGATGTGATCGCCTGGCACCGCCGGATGCGCGGCGCCGTGATCGGACCGCTGATCGCCGACTGGACCCCCGCCGAGCGGGACACCTTCCTGCGGCTGCTCGCCGGTCTCACCCGCGGGCTGGACGACCGTCGGGACGACATCCTCGCCACGCTGCTGGCGCACCGACCCGACCGGAGCCGCTGATGTCCGCGCAACCCACCACCACCGGTGCAGCGCCGGAGGCACCCGCCGCCGGCGCGCTGACCCACCGGCAGATCACCGTCATCATCCTGGGGCTGATGTCCGGGATGCTGCTGGCCGCGCTGGACCAAACCATCGTCGCCACCGCCATCCGCACCATCGGCGACGATCTGCACCAGCTGTCCGCGCAGGCCTGGGTGACCACCGCGTACCTGATCACCTCGACCGTCACCACCCCGCTGTACGGCAAGCTGTCGGACATCTACGGGCGCCGGCCGATGTTCCTGACGGCCATCACGCTGTTCGTCATCGGCTCTGCGGCGTCCGCGTCCTCGACGTCCATGTACGAGCTGGCCGGGTTCCGCGCGTTCCAGGGCATCGGCGCCGGCGGGCTGTTCTCCATGGCGCTGGCCATCCTGGCCGATATCGTCCCCCCG
>JBIQML010000369.1:0-5369 GCA_044463405.1 Nakamurella lactea
CACCTGTCGTTCACCAGGGACGGGGTGCCGCTGCTGTCCGGCGGAACCGGCGCCGCCGGGCTCACCGCCGAAGGCGAGCACCTGGTCGCCGGGCTGGTGGAGCACCTGCCGGAAACCATTGCGGTGCTGGCCGGATCCGTGGTGTCCACGGACCGGCTGCTGCCCGGGCACTGGTCCGGGGCGTTCACCTGCTGGGGCGTGGAGAACCGGGAGGCGGCGGTCCGGCTGCTGACCGCGTCACCGGGCAACCCGCACGGCGCCAACGTCGAGGTCAAGTGCATCGACGGCGCGGCCAACCCGTACCTGGCCGCGGGGCTGCTGCTGGGCATCGCCGCCGACGGCATGGACGCCGGGACGCCGTTGCCCACCGAGGTGCCGGGCGACCCCTCCGCGCTGGGCGAGGCGGACGCCGCCGACGCCCACCTGCGCCGGCTGCCGGACACGCTGCAGGGCGCCCTGGACGCCTTCGCCGACAGCTCCGTCACCACCACCATCATCGGTCCCGAACTGAAGGCGGCCATCGTCGCGGTACGCACCCATGAGCTGGAGGCGTACCCGGACGAGAACCGTTACGTGCAGACCCGATTCGCCTGGTCGGCCTGACCCGCACGAGTCCCGGAGGAGAACGCGATGAGCGCACCGCGCAAGAAGCTCAAGCTGTGGGGCGCCCTCGCGCTCTCGCTGGGCCTGATGGGCCCGACGCTGGCCATGGCCGGCAACGGTCAGGGCCTGATCGGGCAGGTCGGCGCGGCCGTGCCGCTGGTGTTCCTGCTCGGCTTCATCGGCGTCGCCATGGTCGCCTACGGCTTCATCCGGCTCACCCAGCGCTACAACCATGCCGGCAGCGCCTACGCCCTGGTGGGTGTGACGCTGGGCCCGCGCGCCGGCTTCATCGCGGGATTCGCGTTGTTCGGCACGTACCTGTTCTTCTCGATCTGCACCATCGCGCTGGTCGGCGACTTCTTCAACGCGCTGCTGGGCATGGCCAACGGGGGGTCCAATCCGCCGCAGGTGATCTGGATCATCCCGGCGCTGATCGCGCTGGTGCTGACGACCTTCCTGAACACCCGCGACACCCGCACGGTCGCCAAGTGGCTGTTGATCATCGAGGGCATCGGCATCGTCTGCATGGTCATCCTGTGCATCGTGATCTTCGGCAAGGGCGGCAGCCCGAGCACCGGCATCACCTGGTCGCCGTTCAACCCGGGCACCATCGGTTTCGGTCCCATCCTGGCCGCCGTGGTCGCCGCGTTCCTGTCCTGGGCCGGGTTCGAAGCGTGCGCGGCGCTGGGCGAGGAGACCGACAGCCCGCGGCGCAACATCCCGCGGGCGCTGTTCGGCTCGGTGCTACTGACCGGCGTGCTGTTCGTGGTCGTGATGTTCGCCGAGACGGTCGGTTTCGGCACCGACAAGGCAGGGTTGGACGCGTTCGGCAGCTCGCCCAACACCCTCGGCGACCTCAGCCTGGACTACGTCGGCCGGTGGTTCGCGATCATCCTGGTGATCGCCGCGCTGATGAGTTCGTTCGCGTCGAACCTGTCGTCGCTGGCGACCTCGTCCCGCTTGCTGTTCGCACTGTCGCGGGACGGCTTCGGGCCCAAGGTGTTCGCCGAGGTCGAGCCGAAGCATCACAACCCGCGCAACGCGCTGCTGTTCGCGGCCGGCGTGGCGGTGGTGGTCAACGTCATCTCCTACCTGACGGTGTGGCCGGTGATGGGAACCGGTGACGCCGCGCTGGACTCGTACTTCTACTTCGCGGTGACGGGCGCGACGGCGCTGCTGGTGGTCTACCTGCTGGTGGAGGTCGCGGTGTTCGCCGCGTGGCGCCGCGGCCAGATCTCCGTCAAGCCGGCCGAGCTGATCATTCCGGCGCTGGGCGCGATCCTGATCCTGGTCGTGCTGTGGTACGGGGTGAAGGGGCAGACCGGTTTCGCGCCCGCCTACCTGGCGCTGGCCTGGGTGGTGGTCGGCATCGTCATCGCGCTGGCGGCCCCGCGGCTGACCAAACGCATCGGCCAGTCGCTGGTCCGGGAACTGGAGGAGGGCACCGACTCCGAGTCCGACGCCGAGGTTCCGGCTTGACGGGGTCGTCGGCGGCCGCCGAACTCTACGCGCGGGACTCCGCCGTGATCGCCGGGGTGGAGAAGCTTCGGTTCTTCCCGCTGGCCGTCACCTCCGGGCACGGCTGCACCCTGGTCGAGGCCGGCGACCGGGAACTGCTGGACCTGTCGTCGACCTGGACGGCCACCGGGCTGGGGCATGGGCATCCGGCCGTCGTGCAGGCCGGCAGCGAGGCGCTGGCATCGCCGCCGGGCGCGGGGGCGCTGTCGGCGGTGCACCCGGACGCGGTCGGCCTGGCCGAGGACTTGCTGGCAGTGGTGCCCGGCAACGGGGACCGGCGGGTGTACTTCGGTCACGCCGGCACCGACGCCAACGACGTGGCCATCCGGTGCGCCCGCGCGGCCACCGGTCGGGCCGGGGTGCTCGCCTTCCAGGGCAGCTACCACGGCGGGCTGGGCGTCGCCATGCGCGCCTCCGGGGTGCACGTCAGTGCCGGGAACGTGGAGACCGACGACCGGATCCGGTTCGTTCCTTACCCGGACCCCTACCGGCAGGTTCCGGTGGCCGACAGCCTGGATGCGGTGCGGCGGGAGCTGGCGGCGGGCGACATCGCCTGCGTCATCGTGGAACCCATCCTGTCCGACGGCGGGCTGGTGGTGCCGCCCGACGGCTTCCTGGCCGGCCTGGCGGCGGCCTGCGCCGACGCCGGGGTGCCGCTGATCTGCGACGAGGTCAAGGTGGGGCTAGGCCGAAGCGGGCTGATGCACGCGTTCAGCCACGACGGGATCACCCCCGACCTGGTGACGTTCGGCAAGGCGCTGGGCGCCGGGCTGCCGATCTCGGCGATCGTCGGGCCCGCGGCGGTGCTGGACGGCCCGCCGTCCTCGGCGCTGCTCACCACCGCCGGCAACCCCGTGTGCACGGCGGTCGGCCGGGCCGTGCTGCGCACCCTGCAGCAGGACGGACTGGTCGAGCGAGCCGCCGTCGCCGGGAAGCGGCTGCGCACCGGTCTGGCGCAGGCCACCGCCGACCTGCCGTGCGTCGGCGACATCCGCGGCCGCGGCCTGGTGATCGGCGTGGACCTGGTCGCCGATCCCGAGACCAGGGATCGGGCGGCAGATCTCGCGGCTCAGACCGTCTACCGGCTGTGGCAGCTGGGCGCCGTCTGCTACTACGTGGGCGGCAACGTCCTGGAGGTCACTCCCCCGCTGATCATCACCGACGACGAGGTCGATCGCGCGGTCGAGCTGCTGGCGGCGGCGATCGGTGACGCGGCGGCCGGCCGGGTGGACGCCGACGCGGTGCGGGAGTTCGCGGGATGGTGATGGATCCGGAGTTGCTAGACGGGCCGCTGGCCGACACCGTCGCCGAGCTGTCGCTGGTCGATCACCACGTGCACGGGGCGCTGCACACCGAGATCGACCGGGCCGGATTCGAATCGCTGATCACCGAGGCGCCCAGGGCTGCACCGGGTTTCACCTCCTTCGACTCCCAGGTGGGGTTCGCGATCCGGCGCTGGTGCGCCCCGCTGATCGGCTTGCCGGCGCACGCCGGCGCGGACCACTACTGGCGCCGCCGGGTCGAGTTGGGCAATGCGGAGGTGACGGGCAGGCTGTTGCGGGCCAGCGGGATCGGCTGCTACCTGATCGACACCGGGCACCGCGGTGACGACGTGCTGGACCCGGCCGGGCACGCGGAGATCTCCGGGGCGACGGCCCGGGAGATCGTCCGGCTGGAGCCGCTGGCCGAGCGCCTGCTGGGCGGGTGCGGGAGCGGCCGGGACTTCGTCACCGGCTTTCCCGACCTGTTGCGCACCGAAACGGCCGACGCGGTCGGCGTGAAGAGCATCCTCGCCTACCGATACGGCTTCGACGTGCCCGCCGAACGACCCACCGATGCCGAGGTGGCCGCACACGCAGACGCGGCGCTCGCCGACGGCAGCGCGAGCCGGATCTCCGACCCGGTGCTGCTGCGTCACCTGCTGTGGGCGGCGGTCGATCGCGGCCTGCCGATCCAGATCCACTGCGGCTACGGCGATCCCGACCTGGACCTGCACCGCGCGAACCCGTCCCTGCTCACCGGCTGGCTGCGCCTGGTGGAGCCGACCGGAGTGCCGGTGATGCTGCTGCACTGCTACCCGTACCACCGGGAGGCTGGATTCCTGGCGCAGGTCTTCGACAACGTTTACTTCGACGTCGGCGAGGGCCTGAACTACGTCGGGGTGCAGAGCGTCCAGCTGGTCGCGGAGTCGCTGGAGCTGGCGCCGTTCCGCAAGCAGCTGTTCTCCTCGGACGCCTGGGGCCCCGCCGAGCTGCACCTGCTGGGCTCCTGGCTGTGGCGGCGGGCGATCTGCACCGTTGTCGGCGGGTGGGTGACGCGCGGCGACTGGTCGCTGCCGGACGCGCAGCGGGTGGTGGCGCTGATCGGCAGCGGCAACGCCGAGCGCGTCTACCGGCTCTAGGTACCGGCGAGCGATGCGGTGAGATGGACGGCATGACGGCCGCTTCCGACGTTCTGCACACCCCCGCCCCGTCGCTGGACGACGAGGCCGCCCGCGCGCTGCTTGCCGACGCGTGGGCGACGCCCGCCGCCACCCTTCAGCGCCTGGGTTCCGAGCGGGACGCGAACCTGCTGGTGAACGGCGCATTCGTGCTGAAGGTGTCCAACCCCGCCGAGGACCGGGACGTCGTCGACATGGAGGTCGCCGCGCTGGCGCACATCCACCGCGTCGCCCCCGACCTTCCGGTGCCGGAGACGATGCCCACCACGGCAGGGCATTCGGTTGCCGCCGTCGTGGACTCGCTGGGTCGGCGCTGCCCGGCCCGGCTGATCACCGTGCTACCCGGTTCCGACCTGGAGGGCACGCCGATCACCGCCGACCTGGCCGGCCAGGTCGGCGCGATGGCCGCCCGGATCCAGCTGGCGCTGCGCGGCTTCTTCCACCCGGCCGCCGGCCGGACGATCGGCTGGGACGTGCGGAGGCTGCCCGAGCTGGTGGCGGCCGACGACCCGCTGATGCCGCTTGTCGAAAGGGTGCGTCCCGCCCTGGATGCCACGGCCGCGCTGCCCTGCTGGATCCAGCACGCCGACGTCACGCTGACCAACGTGCTGGCCGACGGCGGCGACGTCACCGGGGTGGTCGACTTCGGGGACATGCACCACACCGCGGCCGCCTGCGACCTGGCCGTCGCGCTGACCGCGGTGCTGCGCAACACCGCCGCCGAACAGCCGGCAGGCACCTGGGAGCTTGTCGTCGCCGTGCTGGACGGCTACCAGCGGCACCGGCTGCTGCAGCCGGACGAGGCCGC
>JBIQML010000370.1:0-5349 GCA_044463405.1 Nakamurella lactea
CGATCGCCACGGCCACGTCCACGGCGTGATACCGGCGAACGGCGGTGTCGGTGTAGCTGACGTTCATCTCCGGCACGGCGCGGTGGGCGCGCGCGACCGCTCGCACCACCAGGTCGTTCACGGAGACCTTGGGGACGGTCTGCTGGCCCGCACCGGCATTCAGCTCGCGGCGCATCGCCAGCAGGTCGTCCACCCGCGGAGCAGCCCGGAGGTAGAAGTGCGGGACGGTCTGCTTGCTCTCGGTCAGCCGGGCGGCGATGGCGCTCCGGATGCGGGAGTGCGGATGGTCGGTGTAGGCGGGTTCGCCCTGGGAGCCAGTGGGACCAGTGACGGTGGGAGCGGCGGCGGTGACGGATGCCGCGGCGGTGACGGAGGTCCCAGGGGTGCCGCCGCTGCCGCGTGCGGCCACTGCCGCGTCGACGTCGCGGCGCACGATGCGCCCGCCGGGGCCGGTGCCGGTCAGCTCCGCCAGGCCCAGCCCGGCCTCCCTGGCCAGCCGCCGGGCGATGGGGCTGGCGAAGACGCGCGCGGGCGCGGAACCGGCCGCGGGATCTGCTGTGGCGGAGTTCGTTTGGTCCATGACCGACTCATCCGGTGCACCGTCACCGCCGGGTCCGGCGGTCCGCTCGGCGGATGCCTGCTCGACGGATGCCCGGCCGTCGGCGTCCGGGTCGGCCGCGCCGGAGTCGGCGGCGCCGTTGCTGCCCGCACCGGCCTGGGCGGCCAGCGCCTCCACGTCGGCGACCGAGTCGAGAGAGGATCCGATCACGGCGATGGGCGTTCCGACGTCGACCCGGCTGCCGGCCCTTACCAGCTGCCGATGCAGCATCCCGTCCGACTCGGCCTCGATCTCGATGACGGCCTTGTCGGTCTCGATGAGGGCCAGCACGTCGGAGACCGCGAAGGTGGCCTTCTCGTCCAGCGCCCACTCCAGCAGCACGGCATCGGAGACGCCGGCGGCCGGGGCGGGCATGCGAAGCAGCGTTGCCATGGGGTTCTCCCGTCGATTCGTGCCGTCAGCGGCGGGGGTTGTGCTCGCGCAAGGCCTCGGCCACCTCGTCGGACTTGGCGATGGCCGCGCGCTCGAGAACCTTGCTGATGCTGGGAGAGGCAACGCCACCGGTGACCCGCTGCACCGGCTGGTCCAGCCAGTCGAAGAACCGCCGGCCGATCTCGTCGGAAAGCCAGCCGCCGTAGGACGTTCCGATGGCGCCCTGCTCGACGATCAGCACGTTGTTGGTCTTGCGGATGCTCTCGCCGATGGTCTCCCAGTCGACGCTGGCCCGATCCAGCCAGCGCAGGTCGATCACCTCGGCGCCCGCCTGTGGGACCTCCTCGGCGGCGGTCAGCGCGTGATTGACCGTGGACAGGTAGGTCAGCACGGTGATCCCGTCACCGTCCCGGCGCACCCGCGCCTTGCCGATCGGAATGCAGTAGTCCAGGTCGCTCACGGGTCCCTCGCCGGTGGACGAGTAGAGCTCCACGTGCTCGATCACGACCACCGGGTCCTGGCAGCGCAGCGCGCTGTTCATCATGCCGACGTAGTCGAAGGGTGTCGACGGGGCGGCGATGCGCCAGCCGGCGGACGTCGCGAAGATGCCCGCCGGATCCATCGAGTGCTGGGATCCGTATCCGGTGCCGGTGCCCACCTTGCTGCGCAGCACCAGCGGGACCGGGTTGTCGCCGCCGAACATGTGCCGTGCCTTGCCGATCTGGTTGAACAGCTGATCGGCGGCCACCCAGAGGAAGTCGGCGTACATGAACTCCACCACCGGCCGGTAGCGGCCGTCCAGCGCCATCCCGCCGGCCATGCCGGAGAACGCGTTCTCGCTGATCGGCGTCCCGAGCACCCGGTCCGGGTACTTGTCCCGCAGGCCCTTGGTGGCGCCGTTGGTGCCGCCGGCGAGGCGGTGCACGTCCTCGCCCAGGACCACGATCCGATCGTCGGTGTCCATGGCCGCGCCCATCACCTCGGAGACCACTTCGATGAAGGAGCGATCGACCAATTCGCCGGTGTAGGAGTCCCGGTCGGTCAGCGGCGCGTCGGCGAACTCGGACAGGTCGCCGCGGATCCCGACGTCCACGAACGACGGATCGGGCCATTCGGATCCCATGATCTGTCGTTGGTCCGGCTTGCCGCCCGGGACCGGTTCGGTCAGCTCATCGCCGATGCGGGCCATGGTCTCGTTGGCGCGGGCGATGGTGGCCTCGATCTGCTCGCGGGTCAGGATGCCCCGGCGCACCAGGTGATCGCCGGTGCGGGCGAGCGGGTCGCGCTGCCGCCAGGTGCTCTCCTCCTGCTTGCTGCGGTAGCCGAAGGCACTGCCGGGGAACGGGCCGTTCTGGTGGAAGTAGCGATACGTCTCGGCCTCGATCAGCGTCGGCCCGCCGCCGGAGCGCATGTGCGCCACCGCTTCGGACATCGCCAGGTACACCGCGAGCGGATCCATCCCGTCCACCCGCCAGCTGGGGATCTTGAAACCCGGCCCCCGCGCGGACAGCCGCGTCTCGGCGGCGGACTCGGTGACGTTGGTCGACACCGCGTACTGGTTGTTCTCCAGGAAGAAGCACACCGGCAGGTTCCACGCGGCGGCCAGGTTGAACGACTCCAGCACGCTGCCGATGTTGGCCGCGCCGTCGCCGAAGTAGGTGACGCTGACGGCGTCGGTGCCGGCCCGTCGATGGCAGAACGCGAATCCCAGCGCCTGCGGCACGCCGCCGCCGACGATGGCGTTGGTGCCCATCGCGCCGGCCTCCCGCCACTGCAGGTGCATGGATCCGCCCCGTCCGCGGCAGTACCCGCGGGCCAGGCCGCAGATCTCGGCCAGGCTCCGGGTGAGGACCGCGACGACGTCCTCGGGTAGTTCGGCCGTGGGGTCGATGCCGCCCGGGGCGACATGGCCCAGGGCCTTGGCCAGGAACTGGTGGTGCCCGCGATGCGAGCCGTTCACGGTGTCCGCGGTGCGCAGCGGCAGGATGGACGCGACCGCGCCGCCCTCCTGGCCGATGCTGGAGTGCGCCGGGCCGTGCACCAGTCCCTCGGCGGCGAGCTGCAGCACGTACTCCTCGAAGGAGCGGATCAATACCAGCTGGCCGAACATCGCGGAGAGCAGCGCGGGGTCGGCGGCGTCCCAGTCGTCGTCCGTCACCGTCATCTGGACCCACGGCTCCGATGCGGTGAGCTCGGTGTGGCTGCTCATCGGCTGGACCTTCTTTCCGTCGGGGTACGTGGTCGGGCTGGGCAGGATGCCGAGGGCACCACACCCGCGGGGCACGACGGATCGAGCCGAATGGCCTCCGCCACCAGCCAGACAACAATGGATCCATTGACCCGATAGATGTGACTCTAACCCGAGACCGAAACGTTGTCGACAGGGCTTGACGTAACACTTTCCGTACCGCATCCTCAATCACTAACTTCATGAATGGATCCAAATGATCACCTCGAGCGGCTGACCGCGAGAGGGCGCGCTGCACGAGGGGCGAACGATGGATGAGCGACACGGCGGGCTGCCGGGTCTGACCGGCCTGGACCATGTGGGCATCACGGTTCCTGACCTGGAGGAGGCCACCCGGTTCCTGGTCGACGTGCTGGGCTGCGAGTACCTGTACTCGCTGGGCCCTCTGCGTGACGACGACGGCGAATGGATGACCGAGCACCTCAACCTGGACCCTCGAGCGGCGTGCCAGGAGTTGCGCTTCTTCCGATGCGCCGGATCGCCGGTCTTCGAGGTGTTCGAATACACCGCGCCCGATCACCGCACCGAGCCCCCGCGCAACAGCGACGTCGGTGGCCACCACATCGCGCTGTACGTCGAAGACCTGGACGCGGCGGTCGCCTACCTGCGCGGCAGCGGGGTGCGGGTGCTCGGGGAGCCGACCACCAGCAAGGGCCCGCATCTCGGCCAACGCTGGGTGTACTTCCTGGCACCGTGGGGCCTGCAGTTCGAGCTGGTCTCGTATCCCCATGGTCGGGCGTTCTATCTCGCCGAGCAGGCCGCTGGACGCGACGCTTCGGCCACGACACCCCGGGGTGCCCCGGGCGGAGAACCGTGACCTCGACCGCACGCGCCAATGGTGAGGTGGCCGGGGTTGCCAGCCAGCGGATCGCCGCCCGCCTTCGGGAGGACATCCTGTCGGGCGCCCTGCAGCCCGGCGAGCGAATCCGCCAGGAGGAGATCGCCGCACGGGAGGGGGCAAGCCGCCTTCCGGTTCGAGAAGCATTGCGGATCCTGCATTCACAGGGCCTGATACAGCTCAAGGCCAACAGCGGCGCGTGGGTGTCCAAACTCGACCTGGTGGAGTGCCAGGCGATCTACAAGATGCGAGAGCGGCTGGAGCCGCTGGCCCTGACCGAGAGCATCCCGAACCTCGACGAGCAGGTGCTGCGACGGATCGAGGGGCTGCAGGACGAGATCGAAGCGGGCCCCGATCAGGACCGGTTCTTGGCCCTGGACCGGGAACTACACCTGCTGTGCTATGCCGGAAACCCCATCGCCGAGCTCAATCGGATGGTGGAGCGATTCTGGAACACCACCCAGTCCTACCGGCGGGCGTTCGTGCGGGTCAGCGGCCCGGCCCGGATGTGGGTGGTCAACGCAGAACACCGGTTGCTCATCGACGCCATCCGCCGGCGGGACACGGTCGACGGAGAGCGCTTCCTGGTTGCCCACATCCGGCGCACCCGAGTGTCGCTGGCCCTGCACCCGGAGGTCTTCGACGTGGGATCCGAGGGGTGACGGCATGCTTCGGGTGCGTGGCTGTCCGGCCGTGGAGCACGCACGATGAGTTGGGACTACCTGACGCTACAGGTCCTCAACGGGCTGAGTTTCGGAGCGCTGCTGTTCGTGCTGGCGAGCGGCTTCACGCTGATCTTCGGCCTGATGCGGATCGTCAACCTGGCGCATGGGGCCTTCTACCTGCTGGGTGGCAACATTGCCATCACCATCAGCCTCGCCACCGGCAGTTATCTGCTGGCGATCGTGGTCGCGATCGTCGTCACCGGAGCCTGCGGGTGGGCCTCGGAACGGTTGCTGCTCCGACCGGTGCGCGGGAACGAGATGCTCGAGGTCCTCGTGACCGTCGGGCTGGCCTTCGTCATCGCCGACATCTCACTGGCGATCTTCGGCGGCAACCCGCGATCGCTGAAGGTCCCGGACCTCCTGTCCGGTCCGATCTCGCTGGGCCCCCTGGTCTACCCGAAGTACCGTCTGGTACTCGTGGCGGTCGCCGTGGTGATCGGCGTGGGGCTGTACTTGATGCAGCGTCACTCACGCGTCGGTGCCATCATCCGGGCCGGCGTCGATGACCGGGAGACCGTCGGTCTGATCGGCATCAACATCGGTCGGG
>JBIQML010000371.1:0-5340 GCA_044463405.1 Nakamurella lactea
CCGCGTCAGCGTCACATCCAGACCGGTGGTCGGTTCGTCGGCCAGCAGCAGGCGGGGTGCACAGGCCAGGGCCAGGGCAATCATCACCCGCTGGCACATGCCGCCGGACATCTCATGCGGATATGCGGCGAAACGACCGTCCGGGTCGCGGATGCCCACCTGCGCCAGGAGCGCCACGGCCGCATCGTGCGCGCCGCTGCCCTTCAAACCCCGATGAATCTCGAGCCGATCGGTCAGCTGACGCCCGACGGTCCGGGTGGCAGACAGGGCGGAGCGGGGGTTCTGAAAGCACATAGCGGCGCCGCCGCCCCGATGGGTCCGCAACTGGGATGCCGACATCGTGAGCACGTCATCCCCGTCCAGGCGGACCGAGCCGCTGGCGCTTGCGGCTCCGGGAAGCATTCCGATCACGGAGCGAGCGAGCATGCTCTTGCCGCCGCCGCTCTCACCGACGAGCCCGACGATCTCGCCCCGGTGCACGGTCAGGTCGACGTCGGACAGCGCGGCCACCGATCCGCCCGGAGTGTCGATCGTCACCGACAGGCCCGCGACGTCCAGCAGCGCCGCGGACCCCCGGTCGTCCTGCTGTGCCGAGCCCGCGGCGCTCATGTTGCCCTCCGGGCGCTGCGATCCTGGAGTCCCTCGCCGATCATGCTGAATGCCAGCACGCACACCAGCAGCGCCACGCCCGGGGGCAGCGAGGTCCACCACCGGCCGGCTACGATGTCGCCGACACCCAGGCTGATCATCGCGCCCCACTCGGGTTCGGGGACCGGGATCCCGAGCCCGACGAATGACAGCCCGGCCAGTGAGAGCATCGCCCACCCGCAGTTCAGCGGGGCGATCACCCGCACCGGGGTCAGGCTGTTGGGCAGGACATGACGCCAGAGGATGGCACCGAGACCACCGCCGGACAGGCGCGCCGCATCCAGGTAGGGCATCTCGCGAACGGTGCGTGCTTCGGTCCTCACCAGGCGCGCGTAGGCCGGCGCGTACACCACCGCCAATACGATGATCAGATCCGGCGTGCTGCGTCCCAGCAGTGCGGCGACCGCCAGCGCCAGGATGAACGCCGGGAAGGCCTGCAAGATGTCGGCCAGCCGCATCGTCACGTCATCCAACCAGCCGCCGACGAACCCGCACACCACGCCGACGGCACCGCCGATCGCCACGGCGATCGCCACCGATGCGACGGCGACTCCCAGATCCACGGGCACCGAGTGCAGCAGCCGGCTCCACACGTCCATGCCGTTCGTGTCGGTGCCCAAGAGATGCGCCCCACCCGGCGGCGCCAGGTAGGCGACCGGATCGATTTCCGTGGCGCCCCACCGGGTCAGTAGCCCCGCTGCCGCCGCGGCGGCGATCACGATCGCCAGCAGCACCGAGCCACTCACGACCAGGCCGGTACCCCGCCCTGCTTCGCTTCGGCGCCGTGCCAGCCGCACGGGCGCGCGCATCGGTCTGACCGTCATATCCGCACCCTCGGATCCAGCGCGGCGTGCAGCACATCGGCGATCAAGAACGCCACCACATAGCAGAAGGCGAAGATGAAGACGGCGGCCTGGACGACCGCGTAGTCGCGATACTGCAGACCCCGCAGCGCCCACTGGCCCAGGCCCTGCCAGCTGAATACGAACTCGATCAAAACGGTGGAGCCGATCAGATTGCCGAACACCAGGGCGGCCAAGGTCGGCAGCCGAGTCAATGTCGCCCTGGCGAGGTAGGCGGTCACCAGCCTGCGGCCGCCGATGCCGTGGGCCATGGCGGCCAGGAACGCGGGTTGCCCACGGACCTCCAGCGCCGACGACCGGACGCTGCGCAACAGCGAGGCGCACACCACGACGGCCAGCGCCAGGGCCGGCAGCGCCAGATGCGCCAGTGCGGAGCCGATGGCTGCTCCGTTGCCCGTCAGCACGGCGTCCAGCAGATCGGCCCCGGTGAGCGGGGTCAGGCCGGCATCCGGATCCACTCGACCGCTCGGTGCGGGCGCCCAGCCGAGGAAGTTGTAGACGACGAGGATCAGCACCATCCCCAGCCAGAAGTCGGGAATGGCGTTGCCCACCAGCGAGCCGACCCGCACCACGTGGTCGGTCCACCGGTTGGGGCGCAGTGCGCATGCGATTCCCAGGACGATGGCCACTGCCAGTGCGATCAGCAAGGCGACCGCCGCCAGCTCCAACGTCGCTCCGATCCGCAGGCTCATTTCGTGCCCGACCGATTGCCCGCTTTGGATCGACGTACCGAAGTCGCCGACCACGAGGCCGCGCAGGTAGTCCCAGTACTGCACGACGATCGGCTTGTCCAGGCCGAAGCGCAGGCGCGCCGCGGCCACATCCGCTGGCGTGGCGCTAGGGCCCAGGATGGTTCGGATCGGATCGCCCGGTAGCACCCGGACCAGCAAGAAGGTGACCAGGGTGACGCCGAGCAGCACCGGTATCAGTTGCAGGAGCCGACGGGCGGTGAACCTGACCAAACGCATAGTTCAGTTCCGACGATCAGCGAGACCGCTCACGACTTGGTCAGGTAGCGCAGCCGGAAAAGGCCGTCCACCGGCTGGACCCAACCTGAGACCCCTTCCCGAACCGGCAGGTTGAAGTTTGGCTGACACAGCACCAGCCACGGAACATCCTCGGCCAGGATCTCCTGCACCCGCTCCCACATCTTGAGCCGTTCGGCTTGGTCGGACATGGTATGCGACTTGGCGAAGAGGTCCTCGATCTCAGGATTGGAGTAGTTGGAGTAGTTCAGATATGCATCCTTGGTCAGGCTTATCGAGAGGTGGTATTCGACGTCGTTGACCCAGTCCTGCCCGTAGGTCAGCTGCATCGGAATGCTGTGCTTGGCACGCCGGTCGGCCAACGTGGCCGGATCCAGCGGAGTCAGGCTGAGCGAGACGCCGATCTTCTTCATCTCGTTGGCGATCAGCACGCCGAGTTGCTGTTGCTCATCGTTGTTGGCCTCGATGACCAGTTCGGTCTTCAACGACGACTTTCCAGCCTGGGAGAGCAGGTCCTTGGCCTTGTCCAGGTCGTAGGTGTACGGGTAGCCCTTTTCCGAGTAGCCGGGCATGTCCAGCGGTATGGGGCTCTTCACGGCGCGAGCGTCGCCGTCAAAGATATTGTTGATGATCTGCTCGTACGGAATGGCGTATGCGAACGCCTGGCGGACCTTGACATCGTCGAACGGTGCCGACGTCACCGACATCTGAATGGCGACCAGTTCGTTGTTCGGGCTCGAGATGACCTTGATTCCGGACTGCTGCTTGAGGTCCTGGATGTCCCGGCGGGACAGACCCATCGCCACGTCGACGTCGCCGTTTTGCAACTGCAACCGGAGATTGGCCGTCGAAGATACGACCGGCATGCGGATCGTGGCCAACTTCACCGGATCGGGACCGGGGTAGCTCGGGTTGGCGGCCAGCACGATTTCCTGGTCCTGGGTGAATCGCTCGACGTTGTAGTAGCCGCCGTCCTGCGGATTCTTGGCGACCCAATCCTTGGCCCACGGGTCGGCGTCGGTGGCATGCTTCTTGCACTCCACCGAGTCGTAGACGTACAGGCAGATGGCCTGGATCTGCGGGGCCATCGCGCTGGCGATGTCCTGCTCGAACGTGACGGTGTACTGGTCCACCGCCGTTACCTGTTCGGGCTTGGTCAGGCCGATCAGCCGGTAGATGCCCGCCACGTTGGCCTGGGCGGCGAAGGCGCGGTCCTTGGACCACTTGACATCGTCGGCGGTCATCTCGTTACCGGACGGGAATTTCACACCCTTGCGGAGTTTGAGCGTCCACACCTTGCCTGACTCGTCGGCGGTGAACGACTCGGCGAAACTCGGCATGATGTTTTCGGTGTCCTGAATCTTGCCGCCGTCCACATCCGACACGCCATAGTCCACCAGATACGGCATCGCGTTCTTGTACATGGCCAACGCCACCAGATCGAACCCGACAAAGTCTTGATCCCAGCTACCGGGGAAACTGGGGACGGCAAACGTCAGCGTTCCGGATGGACCGCTGGTCCCAGCGCTGCTGGACGGTGCGGATCCGCTGGTCTGGCCGGAACCGCTGGAGGCACCGGATCCGCTGGACCCGGCAGACGCACCGGGACTGCTTGATCCGCTGGGACCCCCTCCGGTCCCGCTTGCGCTGGGAGGCTCGGAACCCTTGGCGCATCCGGCGGCGATCACCAGGATGCCGCCGGCCCCGAGCGAGAAGAATGCGCGCCGGCTCAGCCCGCCCGGCTCCTGGTCGTGATCGGTGTGGGAATGGTTCACAGGATCCTCCACGCGCTGGCGGGATGTGGGCCTTGGTTGCGAAGTTTAGCGGTACTGAACGGAGTATGCAACAACTAAACGCGCTCCGCATCGAGTGCGGAGCAGATGACACTCGCTGTCTGGTCCCAGATCCGGCTGGTGGGGTCGATCACCGTGAAATGGTCGCCGCCCTGCTCGAGCAGGCGCGCTCGCGGTCCGGCCTCGTGGGCGTAGCGTCGGCTCATCTCGCGAAGATCGGGGCTATCGTCGACCCCGACCACGACCAGTTGATCGACCGGAACCGGCAGCCGGCGCAGCGGACAGGCCCGCTGGTAGACATCCGGGATCTCCTCAGGACGACCGCCGAGCGCCCCATGTACCGCGCCCTCTCCAAGATCACGCCGGTGGGTCTCCAGCACGTCCAGGACGCCGGCCAATGGCACCACCAGCCGCAGATCGGAATCGGCGCGTGTCGCCAGCCGGTCGGCCGCGTACTGGACCGCCAGCTGGCCGCCGGCGGAGTGCCCGACGATCGCCACGCGCTGCGGATCGATGTTGAATTCCTCAGCCAGTTCGTGCAGATGCTCGATGGCGTCGGCCACGTCGGCCACCGTTGATTCCCAGCCGTGCCGGTCGGGTCGTCGATACTCGACGTTCCAGCTGGCTACAGACCGTTGCGCCAGGTCGTTGGCCAACGCGTCCATGAGGTCCAGTTGCCAGCGGGACCGCCAGAATCCACCGTGCAGTAGGACGGCAACCGGATGCGGCCCCGGCGTGGCCGGGAGGCGCAACTCGCCGCATTGCTCGGGATCGCTTCCATAGGCTCGGTGGTGCGCTGGGTACTGATGTGCGTGATGGATGGCACGCATCGCCCAGCGGATCCCGTCGATGCCACGCCCGGCGATGTGCCGGTCCAATGCGGGCGAGCGATCAGGTTCGCGAACCGCCAGGTCCACGCGCGTGATGTGGGTTCCGCCCGTCCGGGGCAGGTCGAGGTCGGCAGCGCCGGGGCCCGGGACCAGTAGCAATTCGATGGCGGCCGCACCGGCTGCGGCGGCCCGAAAATCGTCCGTGGTCGACGAGTCGGTC
>JBIQML010000372.1:0-5339 GCA_044463405.1 Nakamurella lactea
GTCGCGCCCGTACAGGTCGGTGCCGAGCACGTGCCCGCCGACGCCGGGCGCCGCCCCGGCGTAGTTGGTGTCGGCGAAGATGGTCGGGAACGGCGTCCAGAAGAACGAGACGATCGCGGCCACCACGATGAGCGCCACCACCAGGCCGCCGAAGATCAGCATCCCCCCGGCGCGCCGGCGCCGGCCGGCCACACCGACCGGCTCGGCCGGCGGCGGCACAGCCGGGTCCAGCAGCTCCTGCGACATGCCCGTCACCTCCTGCGCAACCGCGGGTCGATCAGCGTGTACAGCACGTCGATCACGAAGCTGACCCCCAGCGAGATCACCACGATCACCACCACGATGCCCTGCACCGCGAGCCTGTCCTGCTGCGCGACCGACTGGGCCAGGAACGAGCCGATGCCGGGGATCACGAAGACCTCCTCCACCACCACGGCGCCGATCAGGATCGTCACCAGCTGCACGCCGAGGACCGTCAGCACGGGGATCGAGGCATTCCGAAAGGCGTGCCGGGCGACGGCCTTGACCATCGTCAGCCCCTTGGACCTGGCGGTTCGCAGGTAGTCCTGCCCCATCTCGTCCAGCACCGCGGAGCGCACGTAGCGGGCCAGCACGGCGCCCTGCACCAGGCCGAGCGAGAGCCAGGGCAGGATCATGTGCTGGACGAAGCCGGCGGGGTCGGTGGCCGGGACGACGTAGCCGGTGGCCGGGAGCCAGTGCAGGGTGACGGCGAAGACCAGCACCAGCAGGATGCCGGCCAGGAAGGCCGGGATCGCGATGCCCAGCTGGCTCAGGCCCGACAGGATCGACCCGGACGGCTTGCCGTGCCGCAGCGCGGCCAGCATGCCGACCGGGAGCGCCACCAGCAGGGCCACCACGGTCCCGCCGAACACCAGCCACAGCGTCACCTGCAGCCGGTCGGCGATCTGCGGCCCGATCTGCAGCTGGGTCACGTACGAGGTGCCGAAGTTGCCGTGCATCATGCCGTTGATCCAGGACCCGTACTGCACCACGATCGGCCGGTCCAGGCCCATCCGATGGCGCAGCACCGCCACCGCCTCGTCGGTGGCGTCCACGCCCAGCGCCGTCCGGGCCGGATCGCCCACCGCGGACAGCAGCAGGAACACCACGATCGACGCGGCGACGGCGCTGACCAGGAAGATCAGCAGGCGACGCGCCAGCTGCCACCACACGTGCGGACGATCCCCCGCCCGGTCAGCTGGTGCTCAGCGGGTAGACCCACAGCGCCTCGCCGATGGCGTTCTTCGGCAGGCCGGTGACGTTCGTGTCGGTGACCATCAGGTTCGGGAACGCCCACAGCCAGGCCGCCGCCGCGTCCTTCGACAGGATCCTCATCACCTGCTGGAAGTCCTTGATGAACGTGGCTTGATCGCCCTGCAGGCCCTCCTGCTCCAGCTTCGTCACCTGCGGGTTGCTGTACTGGGTGTAGTAGTCCGGCTTGCCGTCGAACACCGTCGTCACGTCGTACTGCTCGACGTGGTTGATGATCGTCAGGTCGTAGTTGTACTTGCCGTAGGTCTGGTCCAGCCAGGTGGGGAAGGTGACGTTCTTGGTGGTGACGGTAATCCCGGCCTGCGCGAGCTGCGAGACGATGATCGGCGCTGCGGCCGAGGCATAGGGCACCGGCGGGAGGGTCAGCGTCAGGTGCAGGTTCTTCTGCCCGGCCTCGGCCAGCAGTTGCTTGGCCTTGGCCACATTGTGCGGGTACGCGTTCGCCAGGTCGACGTACCACGGGTCGGTCGGCACCTCGTGGGCGCCGATGACGGTGCCGTACCCGGCCCAGGCGGTCTTGAGGATCGCGTCCTTGTCCAGCGCGTAGTTGATCGCCTGCCGCACCTTGAGGTTGTTCAGCGGCGGCTTGGCGTTGTTGATGGTCATCATGACCTTGCCGTTGGTGCTGCCCTCGATGATCTTGTACTTCGGGTTGTTCTGGAAGACCTTCAGCGCCTGCGGGGTCTGCACCGTGGTGATCACCTGGATCTGCCCGGTCAGGAACGCGTTGTTCATCGCCGACGGATCCTTGAAGTACTTGAACACCACCGTCTTGACCGGCGCCGGCGCGCCCCAGTAGTTCGGGTTGCGGGTCAACGTGATCGAGTCGAGGTGCTTCCAGTTGGAGAACACGTACGGCCCGGTGCCGATGGCCTGGGTGGCCAGCTTGCCGACGTGCTTCGGGCTCATCATGGCGCCGATCCGGGTGCTCATCTTGAACAGCCACAGGTTGTCGGGCTGCTTGAGCACCACCTTCAGGACGGTCGGTGAGACGGCCGTCGCGCTGGCGACCGAGTCCATCGCGGCCGCCACGTTGACCGTCCACTTGTCCTTGACGTAGTTGATGGAGAACGCGGCGTCCTCGGCGGTGAACGGTTCGCCGTCGGAGAACGTCACGTTCGGCTCCAGCTCGAACGTGTAGGTCTTGCGGTCGGCGGAGACGGTCCAGCTCTTGGCCAGGCACGGGACGAGCGTGCCGTCCTCGTTCTGGTGCACCAGCGTCTGGTAGACGTTGTCCAGCAACACCTGCGGGATGGCCGCACCGCTCTGCGTGGTGAAGTCCAGGCTGACCGGTTCGAGCACCAGACCCAGCGTGACCGTGGCATCCGACTGCTTGGTGCCGGCGGGGGCCTTCAGGCAGGCGTTCGGCGCGTTGGAGCCGGCCGTCGAGGCACCGGATGCCGACCCGCTGCTGCCGGATGCCGACGAGGATGCGCCCGAACCGCTGGACGCCGACCCGCTCGGCGAGCTCGCGCTGCCGGACGCCGACCCGCTTGCCGAACTGCTCGCAGACCCGCTCGCAGAACTGGCGCCGCCGGACGCCGACCCGCTCGGCGAACTCGCGCTGCCGGACGATCCGCTCGACGACGCGGACGATCCCTGCCCGGCGCTCGATCCGCTCTGCGTGCCCGCGCCGGCGCTGCATCCGGCGAGCACCATGGCGGCCGCCGCCGACGCGGCCACCAGGATCCGCAATCCGTTTCGCCTCATCAAGACGTCCTTCCGCCGGCGGCCCGTCGGGCCGATGGGACTGCCATGACATCCGGAGAACCGGATCTGCGCCCGGTCAGACCGAGATCATTGCACCCTCATCGGCCCGCCGGAAGGACCGGGGTCACACCGGCGGCGTTCCGTGTCCCAACCGATACCGGCCGGTGCGGCGGGTGGCGTCGGGCGAAATCAGCGACCGGGCGGCGGGCCCTGCGGGGGCTGTTGCTGGCCGGGGTAGCCGTATCCCGGCGGGGGTCCGTACGGAGGCTGGTTGCCCTCGTTCGGCGATGGCGGATTCGGGCCCGTGTGCTGCCCGGAACCGGAGGCACCGGCCGGGCCGGACCCGGTGGCCGGACCGGACGGGAACGGCGGCACCGGCGGGATCTGCGCCGGCGCGGGCTGCGATCCGGCCGGCGCGGAGTGCTGGCCACCCGGCGCTGGCGTGCCCGGCGCCGGCGGGGCGGTCGGGGCCGCGTGCGCGCCCGGGATCTCCTTGGGGGCCGCCGCGGCCCTGGCGGCGGCAGCGGCCGCATCCTTCTCGGCGATCGTCACCGAGGCCTCCTGCTCGGCCGCCTTGACCGCCTGCGCGACCTCCTCGGCGGACGTACCGCCGAACCAGTCCTTGACGTCCTCGTCGATCTCGCCCGCATTCGACGCGGGCACGTCCTCGGTGCTGGGCTCGTACCGGAACACCCCGTCGTCGCCCTTGCTGCCGAGCATCCGGGCGAAGCCCTCCAGCGCCTTGGAGAAGTCGTTCGGGATCATCCACACCTTGTTGGCGTCGCCCTGCGCCATCTGCGGCAGGGTCTGCAGGTACTGGTAGGCCAGCAGCTCCGGGGTCGGCCGGCCCGCCTTCACCGCGGCGAACACCTTCTCGATGGCCTTGGCCTGGCCCTGCGCCTGCAGGTACCGGGCGGCGCGCTCACCCTGGGCTCGCAGGATCCGGGACTGCCGCTCGCCCTCGGCGGCCAGGATCGAGGACTGCTTGGCGCCCTCGGCGGTCAGCACCGCGGCCTGCTTGTTGCCCTCGGCCGTCTTGATGGCGGACTCCCGCTGGCCCTCGGCGGTCAGGATCATGGCGCGCTTGTCCCGGTCGGCGCGCATCTGCTTCTCCATGGAGTCCTGGATGGAGGGCGGCGGGTCGATCGCCTTCAACTCCACCCGGGCGACCCGGATGCCCCACTTGCCGGTAGCCTCGTCCAGCACTCCGCGCAGCTGCCCGTTGATGCGGTCACGGCTGGTCAGCGTCGCCTCCAGGTCCATGGAGCCGACCACGTTGCGCAGCGTGGTGGTGGTCAGCTGCTCGACCGCGACGATGTAGTTGGCGATCTCGTAGACCGCGGCGCGCGGGTCGGTGACCTGGAAGTACACGACGGTGTCGATGGAGACGGTCAGGTTGTCCTCGGTGATCACCGGCTGCGGCGGGAAGGACACCACCTGCTCGCGCAGGTCGATGCGCGCCCTGATGCGGTCCAGGAACGGGGCCAGCCAGACCAGCCCGGCGCCGCTGGCCTTGTGGAAGCGGCCCAGCCGCTCGATCACCGCGGCCTGTGCCTGCGGGATCACCTTGACCGATCTCAGCACGATGATGATTGCCAGCACGACGATCACGATGACGACGATCAGCACTGGATCCATGGTCATGGCCCCCAAATCACGACCGCGGTAGCCCCGCGGACCTCGATGACGGTGACGGGGGTTCCGGGCGGCAGCGGCCGATGGCCGTCGACGCCAATCGCGGACCAGATCTCCCCGCCGATCTTGACCTGGCCGCCCGCCGTATCGACGGTGGAGATCACAGTAGCCTGCGAACCGATCAGCGCGTCGATTCCCGAGCGAATCTGTGACGGTTTCAGGTAGCGCCTCTTCAGGTGCGGTCGCAGTCCGAACACCAGCGCGAGCGAGGACAGCGCGAACACCAGCATCTGCAGCCACAGGAAGTCCCCGCCGAACGCCTCCCAGTGCGGTCCGGTGAACAGCGATACGACACCGGCGATGAGCGCCCCGCCGCCCAGCATCAGCAGCACGAACTCGCCGCCTATCGCCTCGGCGGCACCGATCACCACCGCGACGATGAGCCATAGCCACGCTGCCATGCCTGCCATCCTGCCAGAGCACCCCGACCGGTGCTGGCGGGTTGCTGGGCCGTGG
The DNA here is from genome assembly GCA_044463405.1 of Nakamurella lactea. GTDB lineage: Bacteria > Actinomycetota > Actinomycetes > Mycobacteriales > Nakamurellaceae > Nakamurella > Nakamurella lactea_B. The sequence continues at coordinate 5,155 of JBIQML010000372.1, forward strand.
CGGCGGGGTACGGCCGTGCGGCGCGGCGCGCGATTCGGCGGTGACGAGGTCCGGGAGAGCTTCTCCCCGGCCGGCTTCTGGGCGCTGTTCGGCGGTGACGACGTCCCGGAGAGCTTCTCCCCGGTGTGACGGGGCCTACTCGGCGGTGACGAAGTCGATGAGCTCCTCCACCGCCGTGATCAGCG
>JBIQML010000373.1:0-5313 GCA_044463405.1 Nakamurella lactea
GGCTGGCGGCGGACGTGTCGGCCGAGGCGGCCCGCGCCGGCCGATCGGCCCCGGAGCTGCTGCAGGCGGCGGCCGTCGAGTTGGACGCCGAGGCGGTGGCCTGCGGTCCCGGGGCCGAGCCGTTCGTGAACCCGGCGCTGAGCCTGGCCCTGCGCCTGGTGGACCGGGCGGCGCTGTTCGTCGGTGACGATGCGGTCGGGGCCGCGGTGGCGTCCCGGTGCGCTCGGGCGATCCGGTTGCTGGGCGGTCGCCCCGCCGGGGCGCAGCAGGCCGCCGAGCTGCTGGCCGGCGGCCAACTGACCGCCGCGCTGGCCAGGGAGGACGACCCGTTCGCCGACCCGGAACTGGACGGACCGGCCGGCACGGACATCGTGGCGGTGCTGATCCCACCGCCGGGCGGCGATCCGGCCGGTGCCGACCGGGAATCCACCGACCCGTCCGAGCACGGGCGGCGGATGGCCGCTCTGGCGCGCTCGCTGCCGCGATCCCTGCTGCTGGCCGCCGACCGCCCGACCACCCCGGCCGTCGCCGCGCTGACGCTGCAACTTCGGGTGGATTTCGCCGCCACCTACCTCGGCATCGTCGCAGGCCAGGTGCCTCCGGCCGATGGGCCGGACGGGCTGGGGCCGGCCGGAGGCGCCCGTGACGTCCGCCCGGCCACTACGGTCGAAGACGTGACGAGGGACATCTGGGACGACCCAGGCGGGCGCCCATGGAGCTGATGCGCAACCGGATTCGGCCCTACGCATGGGGCTCACGCACCGCGATCGCCGAGCTCACCGGCGCACCCAGCCCCGCCGCGCACCCGCAGGCCGAGCTGTGGATGGGCGCTCACCCGGACGACCCTTCGACGCTGCTGGGCGAGGACGGCGAGCAGTCGCTGGCCGAAGCGGTGGCGGCCGACCCGGAGGGCATGCTGGGCGCCTCGGTGTCGGCCTCGTTCGGCGGCAGGTTCCCGTTCCTGCTCAAGGTGCTGGCCGCCGCCGAGCCGCTGTCCCTTCAGGCCCACCCGTCGGCCGAACTGGCCAGGATCGGCTTCGATCGCGAGGAGGCCGCGGGCCTGCCCCGCACCGACTCGAACCGGAACTACCGGGACCCCTGGCCGAAGCCGGAGATGATCTGCGCGCTCACCGAGTTCCACGCGCTGTGCGGCTTCGCCGAACCCGCCCGCACGGTCGAGATGATCGCCGGGCTCGGCGTGCCGCAGCTGGACCACTACCTGGCGCTGCTGGCCGGGCAGCCGGATGCGGAGGGCACCAGGGCGCTGTTCTCCTCGCTGATCACCATCCCGCCGCACGCGCTGGCCGGCCTGCTGGACGCCGTCCTGTCGGCCTGCGTGACCAAGGTCCGGGAGGGCACCGGCCCGTTCGTGGCCGAGTACCGCACGGTCCTGGAACTGGGCGAGCGCTACCCGGGGGACGCCGGCGTCCTCGCGTCCATGCTGCTGAACCGGGTGACGCTGCACCCCGGGCAGGCGCTGTACCTGGCCAGTGGCAACCTGCACGCCTACCTGTCCGGCACCGGCGTGGAGATCATGGGCAACTCCGACAACGTGCTGCGCGGCGGGCTGACACCCAAGCACGTCGACGTGCCGGAGCTGATGCGAGTGCTGGACTTCACCCCCGGGCCGGTGCAGGTGCTGCAGGGCGAGGCGTCACCGACACGCGAGCTGGTGTACCCGACGCCGGCGGCCGAGTTCCGGCTGGCCCGGGTGGACGTCGGCCGGGCCGAGCGGGAGATCACGCACCCGGGGCCGCAGGTGTTGCTGGTCACCGAGGGGTCGGTGACGGTACGCGACGGGGCCGGCCGGGCCCTGACGGCCGGGCGCGGGCAGTCCGTGTGGGTGGCCGCGACCGACAAGGACGTCCGGCTGACCGGATCGGGCACGGTGTTCCGGGCGACCGACGGCCTGGGCGGGGGCCCCTCGCTGGCGATGTGACCGCGGCCCGATCGGCGGTGCTGGCCCACGCGCCGTACCCGGCCCGCTGGCGCGCCGTTCCCGCTGGCCGCTCCGCGCTGCCGGGGCCCGATGCTGCTGTCGGCTCCGCGCCGCCGTCGGCTCCGCGCTGCCGGCAGCACCGCGAGCGCCGCGCCCGATCGTCGGGCTCCCGGCGCCGACCACGGGGGAAGAACTCGCAGTTCGTCGCGATCTTGATGGGCGCGACCTGGGCAAACGCCAATCATGATCGCCGTGAGGTGCGAAGATTTTCACCCCCGCGAGCGGCCGGCCGGAGCGGCGGTCGGACTCCGGCCGGTCTTGAGGGCATGTCCGCGGTCCCGAACGGGCGATGGTCGCGCTCCCGGGTGATGCTCCGGGGGTTCGCCCGACGATGTTCGGACGCACCCCGATTCCGGGCTCACGCCGGTGCCACAAACCCGCGAACCCCGGGTTCTGCGAGGATGACCGCACCGCTGTCCCGACCACCGAACCGAGGGGTGCCCATGTTCGACTCGCTGCTGGTGGCCAACCGGGGGGAGATCGCCCGCCGGGTGATCCGCACCGCCAACGCGATGGGGCTGCGCACGGTGGCCGTCTACTCGGAGGCGGACGAGGCACTCCCGTTCGTCACCGAGGCCGACCAGGCGGTCGCGATCGGCCCCGCCAACCCCGCCGAGTCCTACCGGAACATCCCCGCCGTGCTGGAGGCGGCCCGCAGCACCGGCGCCGTGGCGATCCACCCCGGGTACGGGTTCCTATCCGAGAACGCGGAGTTCGCCCGCGCCGTGACCGACGCCGGGCTGATCTGGGTCGGCCCCTCCCCGGAGGCGATCACCGCGATGGGCGACAAGATCGCGGCACGCAACCTGATGGCAGGCTCCGGGGTGCCGGTCGCCCCCGGCACGCCGGACCCGCTGGCCAGCGCCGAGGACGCGGTGGCCGCCGCGGCCCAGATCGGCTACCCGGTGATGATCAAGGCGGCCGCCGGCGGGGGAGGCATGGGCATGGCGGTCGCCGCCGACGAGGCCACGCTGACCACCCAGTATGAGGCGGTCACGGCGTTCGCCGCGCGGATGTTCGGCGACCAGTCGGTGTTCGTCGAGCGGTACTTCCCCTCGGTCCGGCACGTCGAGGTGCAGATCCTGGGCCTGGCCGACGGCACGGTGGCGGCCCTGGGGGAGCGGGACTGCTCGGTGCAGCGCCGCAACCAGAAGGTCGCCGAGGAGACCCCGTCACCGGCCGTCGACGCGGACCTGCGCGCCCGCATGCTGGCGGCGGCCGCCGCCGCGGGCGAGGCCGTCGGCTACCGAGGCGCGGGCACCGTGGAGTTCCTGCTCGACCCCTCCACGAAGGAGTTCTACTTCCTGGAGATGAACACCCGGCTGCAGGTCGAACACCCCATCACCGAGGCGGTGCTGGGCATCGACCTGGTGGCCGCCCAACTGCACGTCGCCGCCGGCGAGGACCCGGGCTTCGACCCCGCGTCGCTGCGCCCGGCCGGGCACGCCGTCGAGCTGCGCATCAACGCCGAGGACCCGAAGCGGTTCCTGCCCGGTCCCGGGGCGATCAGCGAGTGGATCGAACCGAGCGGTGACGGGGTCCGGGTGGACGCCGGCTACGCCGCCGGCACCACCGTCACCCCCTTCTACGACTCGCTGATGGCCAAGCTGATCGTGCACGGGCGGGACCGCGAGCAGGCGCTGCACCGCGCCGCCGCCGCGGTGCAGGCCTTCACCATCACCGGGCCGAAGTCGAACCTGGCCTTCCACGCCGAGTTGCTGGCCAACCCCGAGTTCCGATCCGGCCGGTACGACACCGGCCTGATCGGCCGCATGCGGGCCTGAACCCGCTGCCCGTCCGACTCGGACCCGGGGGTGGGGTTTGCTGCGCGCACCCGGCATCGGTAGGTTCGCATGGGTCCGGTGAACGGTGCGGCCTTCGACCCGCCGGTGCCGGATCCCGACACTCATCCACAGATCACCACGTCACGAAGTGAGGCCGAAGTGGCACTGCCCCAACTGACTCCCGAGCAGCGAGCCGCAGCACTGGAGAAGGCCGCGGCCGCCCGCAGGGTCCGCGCGGAACTCAAGGAGCGGCTCAAGAGGGGCGGCACCTCCATCAAGCAGGTGCTGGCCGACGCGGAGAACGACGACGCGCTGGCCAAGCTGAAGGTCTCGGCGCTGCTGGAGGCGCTGCCCGGGGTCGGCAAGGTGCGCGCCGCCCAGCTGATGGAGCAGTTCGACATCGCCCCGAGCCGGCGCGTGCGCGGGTTGGGCGAGCGGCAGCGCCAGGCGTTGCTGAACGAGTTCGGTTACTGACCCGCCCGGCCCGGGCGAGACGTGTCCCAGCCAGCGCCGCCAGCCGGACGGCATCCGCGCGGCCGGCTGTACGTGCTGTCGGGCCCCTCCGGCGTCGGCAAGAGCACCGTGCTGGCGCGATTGCGCACCGTCGCCCCCGAGCTGTGGTACTCGATCTCCGTGACCACCCGCCCCGCCCGGCCCGGCGAGGTCGACGGGGTGCACTATCACTTCATCGGCCAGGACGAGTTCGACCGGATGGTCGCGGCTGGCGAACTGCTGGAGCACGCCACGTTCGCCGGGCACGGCTACGGCACCCCGCGCCGGCCGGTCGAGGAGCACCTGGCCGCCGGCATCGACGTGCTGCTGGAGATCGAGGTGCAGGGCGCCCGGCAGGTCCGCCGGGCCCCCGGCCTGGGCGCCGAGGCCGTGCTGGTGTTCCTCGCGCCGCCGTCGCCGGCCGAACTGGCCCGCCGGCTGGCCGCCCGCGGCACCGAGGACGAGTCCGCCGTGCGGGCCCGGCTGGCCGCCGCGACCGCCGAGCTCGCCGCGGAGAGCGAGTTCGATCACACGGTGGTGAACACCGATGTCACCAGCGCGGTCAGCTCGTTGGTAGCATTGATGGCTGCTGCCCGCCCGGAGTCCCCGGTCGGCTGACCCGGCCGGAACGCCGGGCGACAGTGTCCAGCAGCGGCCAGCAGTGCCCAGCAGTGCTCAGCAATGCCGGGCAACGCCCGAGCAGCACCGGCGATGCTGGGCAGTGCCCGATCGTGATGTCCCGGCGGTCGAGGACTGCCGACCACCGCGACCAGCCACAGACGACGCCACCACCCACGGACGAATCGAGACGGTACCCACCATGACCAGCGCAGCCTCAGCACCTTCAGCATCGGCCACCCAGCCGACCCCGGCGCAGATCGCCGAGGCCGGCATCACCTACCCGCCGATCGACGAGCTGCTCACCAAGGCCAGCTCGAAGTACGCGCTGGCGGTGTTCGCGGCCAAGCGCGCGCGGCAGATCAACGACTACTACTCGCAGCTGTCCGAGGGCCTGCTGGAGTACGTCGGGCCGCTGGT
>JBIQML010000374.1:0-5306 GCA_044463405.1 Nakamurella lactea
GCACCTGGGCGCCGCGCTGCCGTCGCTGTCCTTCGCGGCCGACGCGCACTACCACCATCTGGCCGACGATGTGATCGTCGGCGGCAAGATGGCCTACCGCGACGGCCGGATCGCCGTGCCCGACGCGCCCGGTCTCGGCGTGGAGCTGGACCGGGACAAGCTGGCCCGCTACGCCGAGCTGTACGCCGAACTCGGGGGGTACCCGTACGACCGGGACCCCGGGCGGCCCGGCTGGTTCCCGTTGCTGCCCAACCAGTCCTTCGCCGACCCGACCGTCGGCGGCGAGCCGGAGGCGCTGCGCCGGTCCTGGGGGGCGGCGTGAGCGGGCTGGCCGCGGCTGTGACCGTGCCCGGCGCGACCACGCCTGCCGCGGGCGGCCGCTGATGCCCCAGTTCGACCTGGACGTGCAGGCGCTGCGTCGCTACCGCTATCCGCGGCCCGCACCGGCGGACCTGGACGAGTTCTGGACCCGCACGATGGCCGAGGCGACCGCAGCCGGCGGCGACTGCCGGGCCGACCCGGTGGACGGCCGGCTGACCGCGGTGCGCGCGCTGGACGTGACGTTCCCGGGATTCGGCGGCGAACCGATCCGCGGATGGTGGCTGCGCCCGGCCGCCGCGTGCCAGACCGGCGACAGGCTGCCGGTGGTGGTGGAGTTCCTCGGTTACGGCGGCGGCCGCGGCCGGCCGTTCGAGCGGCTGCTGTGGGCCTGCCTGGGATACGCGCAGCTGGTGGTGGACACCCGCGGCCAGGGCAGCATCTGGAACCCCGGGGTCACGCCGGACGGGCACGGCAGCGCCCCGGCCGCCCCCGGTTTCCTCACCCGCGGCCTCGACCACCCCGATAACCTGTACTACCGCAGGCTTTTCACCGACGCCGCGCGTGCCGTGGACGCCGCCGGCGCGCTGCCCGGCGCCGACCCGGAGCGCATCGCCGTGGTCGGGCACAGCCAGGGCGGGGCGATGGCGCTGGCCGCGGCCGCGCTCAACCCCCGGGTGCGTGCCTGCGCCGCGCGGGCACCGTTCCTGTGCGGCATCGCCAGGTCGGTGGTGATGACGGCGAGCGACCCGTACTCCGAGCTGGGCCGCTATTTGGCCGCGCACTCGGCGACCGCCGAGCAGGCGCTGTCGGTGCTGGACTACGTGGACGGCGCCTTCCTGGCCCCGCGCATCACCTGCCCGGTGCGGTACGCGGTCGCCCTGATGGACGACATCTGCCCCCCGTCCGGCATCTTCGCGGCCGTGAACGCCACCACGGCACCGACCGAGGTGGCGCTGTGGCCCTACCACGGGCACGACGCCGGCGGCGCGGCGGACGACGAACAGGTCGCCGACTGGCTGGGTGGCCTGTTGTGACGGGGCCCATCCCCACCGTCGAGGACCTCGCCGGTGACGTCGTCACCGACCGCTTCGACGACATGACCAACCCGCCCGGCCTGACCAACCACTGGGCCGTCGTGCAGGTCGACCACGACGTGACCGCCGTGCAGGGCCTGACCGCGCCGCCGGTCTCGGCGGGCGAGGCGGTCACCGGACAGCTGTACCTCGACGGCCGGCTGGCCCGGTCGCTCGGCCAGCCGGTCCAGGTGCGCTGGCGGCCGGACCGCATCGAGCGCAGCACCGAGTTCGACGGCTGGCGGATCGAAACCGTCACCTGCTGCCCGCCGGGGGAGACGGCGGTGCTGGTGCGGATCGACGTGCGCAACCTCCGCTCCGGCCCGCGCGAGCTGGACCTCGGCCTGTCGGTGGCCAGCACGGCCACCCGCCCCGCCGGCCCGTGGCGGTCGGCCGCGGTGCCGTCGGCGCCGAACCGGCTCGAGATCGACACCGAGGCGATCATCGGCCGCCCGGACGACCGCAGCGCCGTCTGCGTGCAGGGCATCGCGGCGCAGGGCTGGCGAACCACGGTGCGCCGCAACCTGATCCGGGCCGCCCGGCGGGTCGATGGGGCCGACCCGGTGTCGCTGGCCTACGTGGTGGCGATCGCCGACGATCGGGACGGGGGCGGCGCGGCCGCCGCCCTGGGCGCCTACCGGAGGATCACCGCCGATCCGGGCGCCGCCGAGCGGGCCAGCACCGACGCCTGGAACGAGGAACTGCGGGCGCTGTTCACCCCCGGCAACGGCCAGTACTCCGGATCACTTCCGGTGCTGCACACCGGGAACGACGCGCTGCGCCGGCTGTACTGGTGGGGCGCGCTGGGCACTGCCTGGTTCCGCCGTGACAATCCCGCCAGCGTCCTCGGTCGCACCTACGACACGCTGATGCCCCGATACTGGCAGACCACCACCTTCCTGTGGGACTACAGCCTGAGCTCGCTGGTGCACGCGCTGCTGGACCCCGCGGTGATGCGCACCCACATCCTGCACTGGGTGGGGCTGGACATCGACCGGCACTTCGGCACCGAATGGCTCACCGGCGGCCCGGTCGGCTACTGGTACTCGGTCAACCACTACGCGCTGACCCGGCTGGTGCACGACTATGTCCGCATCACCGGCGACACCGCCCTGCTGGACGTCGATGTCGCCACGGCCGACGGCGCACCCCGCCCGATGCTCGAGCACCTGCACGGCTGGGCCATCGGCTGGCAGCGCCGCCGCGCCGGCTCCGGACTGGCCGACTACGGCGAGGTGGACAACCTGCTGGAGTGCGTGGGCAGTTACGTGCACCAGGTGGCCAGCCTGAACGCCGCCAACGTGTGGTCGATGCGCGCGGCGGCCGGGTTGCTCGAGCACGCCGGCCGGGCCGGCGTCGCCGCCGACCTCCGGGGCAAGGCAGCCGACCTGCTGCCGAAGGTGCTCGAGCTGTACGCGGACGGCCGGGGATACTTCCGCGCGCGGCAACCCGACGGCGAGCTGGTGGACGTGCGGCACTGCTACGACTTCGCCACCGTGGGCACCACCATCGGCGCGGACCTTCCGGAGCGGATGCGGGAGGAGATGGCCGACTTCTTCGCCGCGGAACTGCAGACCGACAACTGGATGCGGGCGCTGTCCGCCTCGGACCCGGCGGCCGCGCAGTCGCTGCGGCCGGACCACCAGTGGACCGGTGCCTACCCGGCCTGGCCGCCCGACGCCGCCCGTGCGCTGATCGCGCTGGGCCACCCGGAGCGCGCCGCCGCCTGGCTGGACGGCTTGGCCCGCACCGCCAACCAGGGGCCGCCCGGCCAGGCCCACGTGGTGCAGGAGTTCGCCGCCGGCATCAACGGGGGAGCCCGCAAGGCGCCGCCGCAGGCGCCGTACCTGATCGACTGGGCCTGCTCGTCGGCGGGTTCCTGGTGCGAGCTGGTGATCTCCGGCATCTTCGGCGTGCAGATCGACCCGGACGGGCGGGTGCGCGCCGGCGGCTGCCTGCCCCTGGTGGACCCCGATGCCCGTCTCGAGCACCTGGTGGTCGGCGGGGTGCCGCACGCGGTGTCGGCCGGGGGCGTGCGCCGGCACTAGCTGCCCGGGCACGGTCGTGGCGCCGGAACCGGCGTCACCGGCGGTCCGTCACCCAGACCACCATCACGGTGACGGTCAACGGCTCGACCAGCACGCCGACCACCCGGCGCGCCGGGCGATGACGTGATGCGGCAGGCTGGTGTCGACACACCCACGGTTGCACCGCCGGGCGTCGGCGAGTCCGGCTGCGGGAAGGGACGGACGGCACATGACGACCACCGAGAACAGCGTCGGAACCGGCGCCGGCGACGAGAAGGGCACTGCCGAGATCGGCGTCACCGGCCTGGCCGTGATGGGTTCCAACCTGGCGCGCAACCTGGCCCGCCATGGCTTCGTCACCGCCGTGCACAACCGAAGCCACGCGAAGACCCAGGCCCTGATCGACCATCACGGCTCCGACGGCAGCTTCGTGCCCTCCGAATCGATGGCCGACTTCGTCGCGTCGCTGCGCCGGCCGCGCACCGCGATCATCATGGTCAAGGCGGGAGGGCCCACCGACGCGGTGATCGACGAGCTGGCCGGCCTGATGGAGCCCGGCGACATCATCATCGACGGCGGCAACGCCAACTTCGCCGACACCCGCCGGCGTGAGGCGGCGCTGCGCGAGAAGCAGATTCACTTCGTGGGTTGCGGGATCTCGGGCGGCGAGGAGGGCGCGCTGAACGGGCCGTCGATCATGCCCGGCGGCTCGGCCGAGTCGTACGCCACGCTCGGCCCGATCCTGGAGACGATCTCCGCGCACGTGGACGGCGAACCGTGCTGCGCGCACATCGGCACCGACGGGGCCGGGCACTTCGTCAAGATGGTGCACAACGGCATCGAGTACGCCGACATGCAGCTGATCGGCGAGGCCTACGACCTGCTGCGCCGCGGCGCCGGGCTGGAGCCGGCGGTGATCGCCGACCGGTTCGCCGAGTGGAACACCGGGGAGCTGGACTCGTTCCTGATCGAGATCACCGCCACCGTGCTGCGCCAGGTGGACCAGGCGACCGGCACGCCGCTGGTGGACGTGATCCTGGACGCCGCCGGCATGAAGGGCACCGGCACCTGGACGGTGCAGACGGCGCTGGACCTGGGAGTACCGGTGACGGGCATCGCGGAGGCGGTGTTCGCCCGGGGGCTGTCGTCCATGACCGGGCAGCGGTCGGCGGCCCGCTCGCTGCCCGGGCCGGAACCGGACGGGCGGCTGGAGGATCTGGCCGCCTACATCGAGGACGTGCGGCGCGCGCTGTACGCGTCCAAGATCGTCGCCTACGCGCAGGGTTTCGACCTGATCGCGGCCGGCGCCGCCGAGTACGGCTGGGACATCGATCGCGGCACGCTGGCCAAGATCTGGCGCGGCGGCTGCATCATCCGGGCCGCGTTCCTGAACCGGATCACCGAGGCCTACTCCGAGGCGGAGCCCCCGGTGTCGCTGCTGCTGGCACCGTACTTCACCGAGGCGGTGTCCGGGGCGCAGGACGCCTGGCGCCGGGTGGTGGCCGGGGCGGCGGCCTCCGGGATCCCGACCCCAGGGTTCGGCAGCGCGCTGTCCTACTACGACGGGCTGCGCGCCGGGCGGCTGCCGGCGGCGCTGATCCAGGGGCAGCGGGACTTCTTCGGCGCGCACACCTACCGGCGGACCGACCGGGAGGGCTCGTTCCACACCCTGTGGTCCGGCGACCGGTCGGAGGTCCCCGCCGACTGACGGCGCCGACCCGGAATGCGTCGGGGCACCGGGTCCGGCGACGCCCGCCGGGCCCGGTGCCCCTGGTTCTGGGTCAGACCGTCACTGGGTCAGACCGGTACTGGACCGCTGTGGGGTCAGCCCGTGACCGGATCGAACCGGATCACACCCCGGCCAGATCCAGATCGGCCTGGGCCG
>JBIQML010000375.1:0-5286 GCA_044463405.1 Nakamurella lactea
GTCGACGGCGCCGATGGCATCCTGCAGATCCCCGCACGAGGCGAGCAGCTCGATGCCCTCGACGCCGGACAGCATCCGGGCGACGCCCTCCCGGACGAGGAAGTTGTCCTCGGCGAGCACGACGGAGATCGTCATGGCGCCTCCTCCGGGTTCCTGCCCGCCCGGGCGGCATCCGCGGGGACCCGCGCCGTCAGCACGGTTCCGGAGGCTGTCGCGCCACCGTCCGCCGGTTCCGTCGCCGATCCGACGGTCAGCGTCGCACCGAACGCCTCCAGCCTGTCCCGGGCGGCCAGCGGCCAGTCCGGTGCGCCGCCTCCGACGGTTCGGATGCGCAGGTCGATCGCGTCCTCGCGCCGCCGAATGTCCACATCGGTCCGTTCGGCGCCGGAGGCGACCAGCGCGGTGCCGGCGGTGACCACCGAGAAGTACAAGCACGCGCGCAGTTCCGGGTCTTGCACCTCGTCGGCGTCGACGTGTACCCGGGCCGGCGTCGATTCCGCCCATTCCGCCAGGCAGGTCGCCAGCCCCGCGTCGGCCAGCCGGGGCGGGAAGATCCCGCGGGACAGCGAGCGAACCTCCCGAAGGGCGTTCTCGGCGAGGTCGGCGGCCCCGTCGCCGTCCGAGGAGACCAGCGCCGCATCGATCAGCGGCAGCACCCGGTCGGCCAGCCGGCCACGGAACCGTTCCTGCTCCGCCCGGCGGGCGCCGAGGAGCCGGCGGGTGGACTCGTCGATCTGCGCGGTCAACCGCTCCAGTTCCGCGCGGCGCAGGCGCAGCGCGTGGGTGAGCCGGACGGTGGCCAGCGCAGCTCCGACCGGCGCGGCGATCCGGTCCAGCCGCCGGCGCTCCGCCGCGTGCAGTGGCCCACCCACCTGATCCACCTCGATCTCGCCGACGCTGGTTCCCAGGTGACGCACACCGAGGGTGAGCGGATCCCCCTGCGGGGTCACGGCTTCCGGCCACACCTGCTGCCACCGCTGCCCCGGGGAGATCCAGCAGCGGACCTCGGCCCGGGGTGAGTGCACCGCCCGCCCCACCGTGGCGGCCAGCTGCGGCAGCACCTCGTCCACCGGCAGCGACGCGGCCAGCCGGTCGATCAGAGATCGTGCCTCGGCGTATCCGGATGCCCTGCCGCCGTAGACGATCCGGTCGGCGAGGGTGTCCACCGGGCCGCGCAGCAGCCACAGCAGCCCGCCGACCACGGCGGTCCCGACCAGCACGGCCCACAGCGGCAGACTCTGCAGCGACATGGTAGAGGTGGCGGACAGCGCGCCGTCGAGCCCGGCATACACGGCGATCGCAATGCCGAGTTCGGCCAGCACCACGATGCCCGCCCTGGCCAGGCCGCGGCCCCCGATCCGGGTGGGCGCGCTCATCGGGCCGCCTCGCCGACCGGGATCTCGGTGCCGGGCGATGGCTCGGTCGTTGCCGGATCGGAGGGCCGGGGGGCCCGCACCGGGAGGTGGGCGAGCAGCCGCGTGCCGCCGTCCGGCGCGGATTCCACCGCGACCCACCCGCCCAGCGCACCCACCCGTCCAGCGAGCCGATCCAGGCCGTGGTCGGGCGTGCCGGTGGTGTCGAAACCGCGTCCGTTGTCGATGACGCTCAGCGCCAGATCGCCCTCCCGCAGGCTGACCTGTACCGTGACCCAGCTCGCCATGGCGTGCTTGAGCACGTTCTGCAGCGCCTCGACGCAGCAGTAGTAGGCGGCCTCCTCCACCTCGGCCCAGCCGGGCCCGTCGTCACCGGCTGGGATGTCGGCGGAGACGGTGACGGGGATTCCGGCCTGCCGCACCAGCTCTGCCGAGCGTGCCAGTGCGGCGGACAGCCCTCCCGCCAGCGCCGCCGGCCGGGCGCCGCCGGCCAGCAGGCGCAGGTCCTGCCGGGCCGCTCGCAGGATCCCGGACGCGCGGTCGTCGCCGTCCCGGCCCCGCAGGCTGATGATCGCGGCCACCAGGTACTGCTGCACGCCGTCGTGCAGGTTGCGCTCCAAGCGTTCCCGCTCGGCATCCTGTGCGGCCACCAGGGTGCGGCGCGCGGTCTGCAAGCGCTCGGCGTTCCGCGCCAGCGACACCACGTGCTCCTCCAGCAGCTCGGTCAGCAACGCGTTGTGCAGCAGCAGCCCGGCGTGCCCGGCGATGTCGGCCAGGAACTGGTGGTCGCGGGCGGTCAGCGGATCCGGCCCGGCGGCCGCCAGCACGCCCAGCACCTCTCCGGCGTAGCGCACCGGAACGATGGTTGCCGCTCCCAGGTCTGCGGCCACATCCGGGGGGAGCGACTGCCCGTCCACCGGCGCTGCCAGCGTGACCGTCTGCGGCAGCGGCTCTGCCGCCGGGCCCGCCGACCGGGCATCCATCGCCGGCGCGCGGGCCACCCGGACCAGCGCCCGGCCGTCCACCGCGTACAGCGCGATCGCCCGCGCCCGGGTGGCGCGCACCGTCACCCGGGCCAGCTGCGCCAGCACGTCGACCGGCGTGAGGTGCTGCAGGCCGGACAGCAACTCCGCCATGGCCTGCGCCGGCTCGATCTGCTGCCCGTACACCAGCCGGTTCACCAGCCGGCCGGCCAGTCGCCTGGCGGGGTCGACCGCGACCGCGATCACCGACAGCGCCAGCACCAGCCACCAGGCGGATCCGCCGACCAGCAACCCGCCGGCGGTCACCGCGGCGACATAGCAGGCGCTCACCGCGGCGGCCAGCGCACCGTAGATCAGCACCCGGCCGAGCAGCCGGTCTATGTCCCACAGCCGGTACCGGGCGACGACCGCGAACAGCACCACGGGGACCACCGCGAACGCGGCCGGAAATGCTTGCTGTGCCCGGGTTGCCAGGGTTGCGGCGGACCCGTCACCGAACCGCCAGGCCAGGATGGACCCGCACCAGAACAGCGCCACCGCGAGCCCGGGCAGCAGCGAGGCCCACAGCAACCGGGCCGTCGCCCGACCCGCCGGTGAGTTGTGCGGGTCGGTCAGTCGCAGGGCGGTGGCGGCGACGCCGGCCAGCGATACCCCGATGCCGAAGAACACCACGAAGAACTGCGGGTGCGACAGGAAGCTGCTCTGCCAGCCGATCGCGGCGACCGCCAGGCTCACCACCGTGATGCCGATCGACCGGAACCCCGCCGGCAGCCGCCAGCGTCGGGGCAGCGTGCCGTCCGGGAACAGCAGCACCGCCCACAGGTAGGTCACGCCGGAGACCACGTGGAAGGTGAAGTGCACCAGGGCGATCGGCCAGGGGCTGCCGGTGATGTGGAACGCGCGGTGGCTGGGCTCGTTGAACGTGGCGGCGGTGCCCAGCAGCGCGAAGGCCAGCAGCCGCGGCACCAGCAGCGGAGCGCCCTGGCCGCCCCGGGTACGGATGGCCAGCAGCATCCCCAGCCCGAAGTTCAGCACGCTGAAGCCGTATTGCAGCAGCGCCCGCCCGGCCGGCACCGGTGTCATCGACGGGTCCGGGTGCAGGATGCGTCCCGCCGCCGTCGCCGCCGGCCCGCCACCGGCGGCCAGTTGGCCCAGCCAGGACCGGAATGCGGGGACGATGTCGGCCAGCGTCGGCAGCAGTCCCAGCACCAGCCAGCACGCCAGGCCCGCGGCATAGAGCACGAAGGCGGTTCGGAATGCCACCGAACCGATCCCTGCCCGGCGTCCGGTCCGGGGACCAGCCGGAGTGACGTCCGCCGTGGACGGTTGCGCGGCATCCGGATGTGGGCCCGCTGTCGCTGTCGCCATCTGTGTCCTCGTCACCGCCGTCCGGACGCCGACGCCACGAAGGTCGCGCACGCTCGATGCGTCGGCGGCAAGCCATGGATATAGTGCGCCGATCCCGGCCCGGTGGGACAGTAACTCGCGAAAGTTCGGGCGTCGCCGTGGCCCGGGTCTTGCTGGCGGTCGTACGCGGCGGCGGGGTCTCTGCGCCAGGCGGCCCGCGCACCGGCGAGCCGGCATGCCGGCGGCCCGGCCCGCAGGAGGTCCCTGCGGGCCGGGCCGGTGCACGCCGGTGCGGCTCGGCCGAGTGCGGCCGGATCACCCGATGGCGGGCTCGAAGGTGAACTGCTGGTTCCAGCTGGTGCTGTCGTACCAGGTGTCGATCTTCCCGCCGGCAGCCAGGCTGCCGCCGTAGACGTCCAGGTTCCGCCCGGTGGCCCGGTTGGTGACGTAGTGCCAGGAGTTGGCGCTGATCTGCTGGCCGGGGTAGATACCCAGGTACCACTGCTGCTGCGGCCAGCCGTAGCAGGGATACTGCACCACCTGGTCGCCGGCGCCCCCGAAGGCGGACAGGCACTGGCCGGACAGCCGGTTGACGATCTCGGCATAGCCGCTGTCGGTGGGCAGCACGTACCAGTCCTGGTTGTGGCCACCGTTCCAGGTCCATTGGATGATGCCGTTCCCGGCCGAGTAGGAGCCGCCCGCGTCATCCAGGTAGAGCGGGACGGAGTACCACGGCCTGGAGTAGATCCAGAAGCTTCCGGTGTGGAAGAACCCGTCGATCGCCGCCAGCGCACTCTGTCCGCTGCGACCGATCCGCTGGAAGACGTTGTAGAGGGCCGCCTCCGAATCGCCGAAAGCGGTGTGCAGGGCGGTGGTGATCTGGTCGTCGCTCAGGCCGATCTGGCTCAGCGCCGACGCCACCTGGGTATCGACGTCGCCGAACGCCGCCTGGACCGCGATCGCGGTGTTGCCGACCCACGTTCGGGCCCGGTTCAGCGCGTCGGCCACCTGCACGTCGGTGTCGCCGAACGTGGTGCGCAGCGCGGTGGCGATGTTCCTGGCGCTGACGTAGGCGTTGGTCAGCGCCGCGGCGACCTGGGTGTCCACGTCGTTGTACCCCCACTGCAGCGCGCCGGCGATCTGATCGGCCTTCAGGCCCGCCTGGTTGAGCGCGTCGGCAACAGCGGTGTCGCTCAGCCCGTAGATGTAGTGGAAGTAGCCGGCGATCGAGTTGGCCAGGGCGGCGAGCTTGGCGAGCACCGCCCCGGTGTCGGACGAGTAGCTGACGTAGACCTCGCCGACGTACTTGCCCGCCAGATATCCGTCCGCGTATCCGGAGGCGGAGAACGCCAGACCACCGCTCTCGGTGAACACCCGTCCGCTCAGGGTCGCGCCGGCCGCGATGTACGACGGCTGCCCTCCGGTGATGTGCAGCGTGACGGCGGCGTTCGACGCCTCGATGGACGCGCCGAGGTCGACGTCCGCGCTGAACTGGATGCCCGACACCGAATCGGTGAAGCCGCCCGAGAAGGCGAAGTCGACCTTGGGCGCGGTCGGATTGGCCTCCAGGTCGATGGCCAGGG
>JBIQML010000376.1:0-5274 GCA_044463405.1 Nakamurella lactea
CGGCCGTGCGCAGCGCCGGCGGTGACGGGGTCCGCCGGCTGCTGGCGGTGGTGCGTCCGAGGTCGCGGTTCACCCGGGCCCTGGCGGCGCTCTGGGACCAGCCGATGCCGCCCGGCTACCAACGCGCCGAGCCGGACCAGTTCGGGACCCTGGTGCCCGACGAGTCCGTCGACGTGGCGGTCCCGGTCGGCCCGTGGCGTGCGGCGCGGCGCGCGGCGATGGGCTCGCATGCCACCCAACTGGACGTGTGGGCCGGCCCGGTCGACGGGTACGCGCTGACCAACCTGAGGGCCCAGCCGCTGCTGGAGCACGAGAGCTTCCGGGTGCTGGACGGGCCGCCGGCTCCGGACGACGCCGGTGACCTGTTCGCCGGGTTGTGACGCGCCTCGGCGGGTACCGCCCTGGGTGAGCGGTAGCGTGCCGGTCGGGGGATACTGGTCCGTCGGGCGCCGGCCGCGCGTCGGTCCGTCGCCGCGACGGGAGAGAGCTGCAGAACCGGGAGAGTTGTTGCCGTGACGTACGTCATCGCCGAGCCGTGTGTGGATGTGCTGGACCGGGCGTGTGTGGAAGAGTGCCCGGTCGACTGCATCTACGAGGGTGACCGGATGCTGTACATCCATCCCGACGAGTGCGTGGACTGCGGCGCCTGCGAACCCGTGTGCCCGGTGGAGGCGATCTTCTACGAGGACGACGTCCCGGAGCAGTGGAACGACTACACCAGGGCCAACGCGGACTTCTTCAACGATCTCGGCTCGCCCGGCGGCGCGTCCAAGATCGGGCGCACCGGCACCGACGACCCACTGATCGCCAACCTGCCGCCGATGGGCGAGGGCGCCAGCTGATCGCCGTGTTCGGATCATCCTCCGCCGGCCCTCCGGCGCCCGACGGCCCGGCACCGGCCGGCCGTGGCGGCACCGTACCGGCCGGCCGTGGCGGCACCGTCACGGCGCCCGCCGGTCCCGCCCCCCGTCCGGCCCGGCGACCCGATCGGCCCGACCTGGCCGCCGCGCTGCCGACGTTCCCCTGGGACACCATCGCGGAGTTCAAGGCGACCGCGGCCGCGCACCCGGACGGCATCGTGGACCTGTCGATCGGCACGCCGGTGGACCGCGTCCCGATGGCCATCCGCAGCGCGCTCTCGGACGCCTCGGACTCCCCGGGCTATCCCCAGGTGCACGGCACGCCGGAGCTGCGCCACGCCTACGCGGACTGGCTTGCCCGGGCGCACGGCGTCACCGTCGACGCCGGCGACGTGCTGCCCACCATCGGCTCCAAGGAGCTGATCGCCTCGTTGCCCGGCCAGCTCGGCCTGGGCGCCGACGACACCGTCGTCATCCCCCAGCTGGCGTATCCGACCTACGAGGTCGGCGTCCGGATGGCCGGCGCGACCCTGCTGCGGGCAGACTCGCTGACGGCGATCGGGCCCGAGCCGGTGTCACTGCTGTGGCTGAACTCGCCGTCCAACCCGACCGGCAAGGTGTTGCCGCCCGAGCACCTGGCCAAGGTGGTCGGCTGGGCCAGGTCCCGGGGCGTGCTGGTGGCCGCCGACGAGTGCTACCTGGACCTGGGGTGGGAGGCCACGCCGCTGTCGATCCTGCATCCGGACGTCTCCGGCGGAGATCACAGCGGCCTGCTGGCCGTGCACTCGCTGTCCAAGCGCTCCAACCTGGCCGGGTACCGCCTGGGGTTCGTCTCCGGGGACCCGATGCTGGTGCACCGGCTGCTGGAGCTGCGCAAGCATCTGGGTGCGATCGTGCCGGGGCCGATCCAGGCCGCGGGCGTGGCGGCGCTGTCCGACGACGCCCCGGTGCTGGTGCAGCGCGAGCGGTACGCCCAGCGCCGCGCCGTGCTGTCCGAGGCGTTCGCCCGGGCGGGGTTCACCGCCGAGGAGTCCCAGGCGGGCCTGTACCTGTGGTGCACTCGCGGGGAACCGGCCGCCGAGTCGGTGGCCTGGCTCGCCGAGCGGGGGATCCTGGTGGCCCCCGGCACGTTCTACGGGCCCACCGGCGGACAGCACGTCCGGGTGGCGTTCACGGCCACCGACGAGCGAGTGGCCGCGGCGGCCGGGCGGCTGGCGCACTGACCCTGGTTCCACCGGTGGCGCCCATCCACGCGTCGGTGGCCGGCCGCGCCCCGGCCGGGCCCGGGCCGCGCCCCTCCATGCCCGCGCCACACGCCCCACCGCGCCACGCCCGCGCCACACGCCCCGCCGCGCCCCGCCGCGCCCGCGCCACACGCCCCGCCTCGGCCGCGTCGCCGCCGCGCCCGCGCCACGCCCCTCCATGCCCGCGCCACGCCCCGCCACGACCCTCCCTCGCGGTGATCGAGCACCCGACTTACGTATCGAGCACCTCGGATCCCTGGTGCTCGAATCGAAACCGGGGTGCTCGATCACGCCGGATTGCCCGATGCTGCGCCGGATCGCCCAATGCTGCGCCGGTCACCCGGGCTGCGGCGGTCACCCGGGCTGCGCCGGTCGCCCGATGCTGCGCCCGATCGCCCAATGCTGCGCCGGTCACCCGTTGCTGCGCCCGTGCTGCCCGTGCCGGATCAGCCGGTGCTTCGCGAATCAGCCCGCGGCGTGCAGGGCGGCGTTGAGCCCGCCCCAGGAGTCCGAGCGCGGCACCGCCTGCACCGCCCCGGTCAGCGAGTTCCGCCGGAAGAGCAATCCGGAGGCCCCGGCCAGGTCGGCGGCCTTGACGGTCCGCTCGTCACCGCCGTCGTCCCGCATCGTCAGCTTGGTGCCCGCCGTCAGGTACAGCCCGGCCTCCACCACGCAGTCGTCGCCCAGCGGGATGCCCAGGCCGGCGTTCGCCCCGATCAGGCACCGCTCCCCGATGGTCACCTGCACGGTGCCGCCGCCGGACAGCGTGCCCATGATGGAGGCGCCGCCGCCCACGTCGCTGCCGTCACCGACGATGACGCCCTGCGAGATGCGGCCCTCGACCATGGAGGTGCCCAGCGTGCCGGCGTTGTAGTTGCAGAAACCCTCGTGCATCACCACGGTGCCGGGGGACAGGTACGCGCCCAGCCGGACCCGGTTGGCATCGGCGATCCGCACCCCGGAGGGCGTCACGTAGTCGGTCATGCGGGGGAAGCGGTCCAGGCCGTACACGCCGAGCGCCACGCCCTCGGTGCGGGCGCGCAGCTGAACGGCGGCGACCTGGTCGGCGGGCACCGGCCCCAGCGTCGTCCAGGCGTTGTTGGGCAGCACCCCGAAGATGCCGTCCAGGTTGATCGAGCGGGGCCGCACGACGCGGTGCGAGAGCAGCTGCAGCCGCAGGTAGGCGTCCGCAGCGCCGGCAGGAGGATCGGCCAGCGAGGCGATCCTGGTGTCGGTGACGGTGACCCGCACGCCCCGGATCTGGTCGGTGCGCTCGGCCCGGGACAGGCGCTCGCGCAGGTCCGGGTCCGCGGCCCCGCCGGTCCCGTCGGCGAGGGCGGGTGCGGGATACCAGGCGTCCAGCACCGTGCCGTCCGCGGCGATGGTGGCCAGGCCGAGTCCGGCGGCGCCGACGGTCACGGGGGAGACCTCGATCATGCCGGTCAGGGTAGCCGGGCCCATCACCGCCCCCGCCCCCCGCATGGATCAACTTGCCCGGCATGCGCCAAGTTCGCCCCACCAGTCACACCGTCACCATTTTGGCCATCTTCGTGCATGCGCCAGGCCGGGGTCAGGCCGGGGCCAGGCCGGGGCCAGGCCGGGGCCAGGCCGGACGGTCCGGTCACCGGCCGACGGTGATCCGCACCCGCCCGGCCGGCAACCGCTCCCCGGCCTCGGACCACTCATGGTCCGCCCAGACCCGGCCCAGCACCGACACCGCCGTCACCGCCATGGTCGTCGCGTGTGCCACCGCCCACGCCGCCAGGGCGCGCCCCGCGGTAGCCGCGGACCCCTCGGGCAGCGAGGCCGTCAGCGTCGCGGTGCGGCCGTCGTCGACGATCGATACCGGCGACAACCCGGTCAGCTCCGCCTGCGCGGCGCCCAGCAGGTCCGACAGCGCGGGATCCGCGGCCTCGGCGCCGGGCAGCGGCGTCCGGACGGGGGCGTCCGCGGTGGACGCCGTCGCACCGGCCCGGCAGGACAGCCTCACCGGCACCGTGCCGCCCAGTTGGACGGCCAGCACCGTCGCGTCGTCCTCCCACTTGGCATAGGCGTCCGGGTATCCGGAGTACTGCACCTTCTGGGCCGCCTCGGTCAGCGGCATCCGTTGCCAGCCGGGCACATCCAGCAGCGCGTCGTAGAACTTCCCGGCCGCGTACACCGGGTCCATGATCTGGTCCGTGCGGCCCCAGCCCTGGCTCGGTCGTTGCTGGAACAATCCCAGCGAGTCCCGGTCGCCGTGGTCGATGTTGCGCAGGCTGGACTCCTGCCAGGCGGTGGCCAGCGCGATCACCCGGCCGCGCTGCGGGATCCCGCGCGCCAGTCCCACCGCGTTGATCGTGGAGGCGTGCTGCAACTGGACGGCGTCCAGTGCCAGCGGCGCCGGGTCGGCGGCGCCGTCCGGCCGCGGCACCGTGCACTCGGGACCGGAGCCGGCGGAGGACCGGATCAGGGCGACGCCGCCCGCGATCCCACCGGCCACCACCAGGGCGGCGATCACGCTGACGGTGACGATGGTGCGGCGGCGCATGCCGTGCACGGTACTGGTCGGCGCCGGCCCGCCGGTTGCGACAATGACCGTCATGAGCAATCCCACCGGCACCGGACCGACGCCCGCCGCGCCTGCCGTCGCCTCGCCAGCCCCCGCCTCTGCTGCCGCCGGGCTCGATCTGACCGCCGACCCGGCCGCGCTGACCGCCGCGCTGATCGACGTGCCCTCGGTATCCGGCGACGAGGCGGCACTGGCCGACCTGATCCAGGGCGCGTTGGCCGCGCTGGGCCGCTACGAGATCATCCGGATAGGCAACACCGTGCTGGCCCGCACCGATCTGGGCCGGCTCAGCAGGGTTTTGCTGGCCGGGCACATCGACACGGTGCCCATCGCCGGCAACGTCCCCTCGAGATGCGACGGTGACGAGATCCACGGCTGCGGCGCGACCGACATGAAGTCCGGCGACGCCATGCTGCTGCACCTGGCCGCCAGGCTGGATCGGCCGTCCAAGGACCTGACGTTCGTGTTCTACGAATGCGAGGAGGTCGAGCACGACCGGAACGGCCTGACCCACGTACAGGCCCGGCGGCCGGACTGGCTGGCCGCGGACCTGGCGATCCTGGCCGAACCCACCGACGGCCGGGTCGAGGCGGGCTGCCAGGGCACCCTGGCGGCCACC
>JBIQML010000377.1:0-5272 GCA_044463405.1 Nakamurella lactea
GGCCGGCGAACCCTTCAGCCTCGCCGACGCCGTCGCTGCGCTCTTCCCACCCGAAGCACACCAACCACAACCCGAGCCAGACCCGGCACACACCCACCCCGCCGCCGCATGACCGGATCCCGCCAGGAGCTACCGCGAGGACGCGCTCGCGGCGCGTCCCTCGTGCACGGCGTCGGTGACCCTCGCCAGCAGCGTCCGCAGGTCGGTGCGCGTCACCGGCACTTCGACCACGCGGATGCCGTCGGCCGGCTCGCGCACCGCGGCGACGAGCTCGTCGGCGGTGGCGACCAGCAGGTGCTCGGCGCCCAGGCCCTGCACGATCGGGCCGAGCTGCGCACCGACCGGGGTGCCGAAGACCCGCTCGAACGCTCGCTGGTGCGCCGGCTCGCCGGGCTCCAGGGTGCCGAAGATGCCTCCGCCGTCGTTGTTGGCCACCACGATGGTCAGATCCGGACGGGGCTCATGGGGGCCGATGGCCAGCCCGGTCAGATCGTGCAGGAAGGTCAGGTCGCCCATCAGCGCGACGGTCGGCCCGGAGCCGCCCGATCCGGACGCCAGGGCCGCACCGATGGCGGTGGACACCGTGCCGTCGATACCCGCCACGCCCCGATTCGCCAGCACGCGCACGCCATCCCGCGCCGCGGCGAATCGGCCGATGTCCCTGGGCGGCTGCGATGATCCCAGCACCAGCGTGGCGCCGTCGGGCAGCGCCGCCGCCAGCACCGCCGCCAGCACCGGTGACGAGCCGACGTCGGATCGGGCCAGCACCCGGCCGATCGCCGCCCTGCTGGCCGCGTCCGCGGCACGCCAGGCGCCGAGCCAGTCTGGCGGCGCCGGATCGGTGATCGGAGCCAGCGTCTGCGCCACCGCCCGCGCCGTTCCGGTGGCATCGGCGTAGCAGGCGGGATCGTCGACCACATCCACTGTCAGGCCAGGTGTGGCCAGCAGCGCCGTCACCGCCCGGAACATGGTGGGGCGGCCGAGGACGACCACCCGGTCCGGCCGGTGCGCGCCAGCGAAGTCGGCGTCGGAGAGCAGGTGGATGCCCGCCGCCAGCACCTCGGCCCCGCCGAGGCCGCCGGCCTCGCCGATCACCGGATGGCCGGCAGCCGCCACCGAGCCGGCCTCGGCACTGGTCAGGTCGGCGACGAACAGGCAGCGCTCGCCCGGCTGCGGCGCGGTGATCGACCAGGTGGTGTCCCGCGGCACCGGGATGGCGCTCCAGGGTCCCGCGCGTCCGGTCAGCGGTTCGGGCCAGTCCTCGGCGGCCAGCAGGTCCCCGGTGACCGCGTCACCGTCATCAGGGAGCAGGGGTTCGGTCAGCGGCACGTTCAGCTGTACCGGCCCCGGCCCGCCGGACGTCCCCGCGGCCGCCGCCAGCGCCCGGCACACCATGGAGCGCCAGTGCGCGTTCTGGCCCGGCGCTCGTGCCGGCACCGCGAACTCGTGCCGCAGCCTAAGCACGCCGGATCCGAACACCGAGGACTGGTCGATCACCTGGTTGGCCCCGACATCGCGCAGCGCCGGCGGTCGGTCCGCGGACAGCACGACCAGCGGCACCCGTCCGTGGTGCGCCTCCAGCACCGCCGGGTGCAGGTTGGCCACCGCGGTACCGGAGGTGGTGGCCACCGGCACCGGCCGTCCGGAGGCGCGCGCCAGGCCCAACGCCAGGAATCCGGCCGTCCGCTCGTCGATCCGTACGTGCAACCGGATCCGGCCGGCGGCGTCCGCCGCGTGCAGCGCCATGGACAGCGGGGCGTTGCGCGATCCCGGGCACAGCACTGCGTCGGTGAGGCCGCAGGCGATCATCTCATCGACCAGCACGGCGGCCAGCGCGGTGGACGGGTTCATCGCGGGGCAGCCGTTCGATGGCGGGTTCGTGCGGCGGTGGTCACCCGACGATTGTGTCCCGTCAGTGCCGGTGCCGTGCGCTGCCCTGCCCGTCGGGGGCACCACGATGATCACGGCGGTGCGGGCACCGTCACCCCTGGCGTCCGCCGGCGTCGCGTCCCGCAACCCGATCTGACGCCTTCGTGCTTCCTCTTGAGGCCGGCCGGGGCCCGCTACTCTCAGCGGCTGTGACCAGTGATGCGCCGGACCCCGGGCTGACCGACGAGCAGTACCGCGGACTGTACGAGGGTTTCTACGTGCGCGCCGGATCCGACCACTCTCGCGTGCCGTGGGTCACGCTGCGTCCCCATCCGGCGCTGGTGGACTGGCTGCGCGACCACCCGCCGGCGTTTCCGGACGCGCCGGCGCTGGTGGTGGGGTGCGGGTTGGGTGACGACGCCGAGCATGTCGCCGCTCGCGGATACGCGGTGACGGCCTTCGACTTCTCCCCCACCGCCATCCGGCAAACCCGGGACCGGTTCGCGGATTCCCGGGTCGACTACCTGGTCGCCGACCTCTTCGATCTGCCCGAACGTTGGTCCGGCGCCTTCGATCTGGTGGTGGAGATCCGCACGCTGCAGTCCATGCCGGCCGACCGTCGGGCACAAGCCATCGCTGCCATCGCAGGCACCGTCGCGCCGGGAGGCACGCTGTTCGTGCACACCTTCGGCGCCGAGGCCGGTGAGCGGTTCGACGGTCCCCCGTGGCCGGTGACGCCGGAACAACTCGCCGGGTTCACCGACGCCGGGCTGGCCCGCATCGAGTACACCTCGGAGCCGGCGTCGGACCGTGCCTGGTCCGCCACCGCGGTCTACCGCCGCGTCGCGCACTGAACCCGGACATCGTCCCGCCACGAGCCCGGACGATGCTGACCGCTCCGGCCCCCGCAGAACCGGCGGCCGCCGTTCCACGGAGCGGGGCAGCTCACCCGAAGGCCACCGCCGCCACCCGGCCCAGCCGGTCCCGCCACCAGCGCTCGCGCTCGGCCGCCATCGAGAACCGCGCCAGCAGCGCCTGATCCGGCGCCGGTGGGTACGGCAGCACCGGCAGCCGGCCGCCGACCGGGACCAGCGACGTCGCGCACACGTCACCGGTCAGCAGCGACGCGGTGCCCAGCCCGCAGGCATACGGCAGGCCCGGCAACGCCCCGGCCAGCGCCAGCCCGGCCGCCAGTCCGACCGAGGTGTCCACGGCGGAGGAGACGACCACCGGCAACCCGCACCCGGCGGCGATGTCCAGCGCCCGGCGCACCCCGGCCAGCGGGGCCACCTTGATCACCGCGATGTCGGCCGCGCCGCGCCTGGCCACCTCCAGCGGATCGGACGCCAGCCGGATGGACTCGTCGGCGGCGATCGGCACGTCCACCCGGGACCGGACCGCGATCAGCTCGTCGACGCTCCGGCAGGGCTGCTCCACGTACTCCAGCCCGCCGGCGGCCTCGGCCAATACCGCGATCGCCGTCACCGCCTCCGGTGCCGACCACAGGCCGTTGGCGTCCACCCGAATCCTCCCGGCCGGGCCCAGCGCGTCGCGCACCGCCGCCACCCTGGCGGCGTCGTCACCGATCGGAACCCCCGGTTCGGCGACCTTGACCTTGGCCGTGCGGCACTCGGAGGCCGCCACCAGTTCCGCGGCGCGCTGCGGCGGCACCACCGGAACGGTGGTGTTGACCTCGACCTGCGCGCGCACCGCGTCCGGCCAGTTGTGCAGCGCCGAGTCCACGGCCGCCCGCAGCCACGGCACGCAGGCCGCGTCGTCGTAGTCCGTGAACGGGGCGAACTCGGCCCAGCCGGCGGGACCGTCCAGCAGCAGCCCCTCGCGAACCTCGGTGCCGCGGAAGCGGTGTCGCAGCGGGATGGCGAACGGTCGGGCACTCGCCAGGATGCCGTCGATCATCGCGCTGCTGGTCACGTCCGCCATCCTGCCCTGCCGGTCAGTCCGTCGCCTGCGAGGTGTCCCGCCCGCCCGGCATCGAGACCACGGCGAGCAGCAGCCCGACGGTGACGATGCCGGCCGCCAGCAGCACGTGATGGGTGGCCCCGGCGAGTTCCGCGGGCGTCGGGTCGGCCACCGACTGGCTGAGCGCGGCGTTGGCGACCGCGCCGAATGCCGCCACCCCGAGCGAGCTGCCCATCGAGCGGGCGAACAGGTTGTTGCCCGTCACCACTCCCCGCCGCCCCCAGCCGACGGACGCCTGCGCGGCGATCAGCGTCGGGCTGGCGACCAGCCCCATGCCGCAGCCGATCACGAAGCACAACGCCGGAACCAGCCACACCGGCGAGCGTTCGTCCAGCAGGCCCAGCATGCCCAGCATCCCCAGGGCGACGATCAGCCCGCCCAGCACGGCCGTGACGCGGAACCCGAACCGCAGGTAGATGTGCCCGGCCATCGCGGAGGCGATCGGCCAGCCGATGGACAGCGGTGCCAGCGCGAATCCGGCGACCAGCGCGCCGGTGCCGAGCGAGCCCTGCACGAATGTGGGGATGTAGCTGGTCAGCCCCAACGACACCGCCCCCACGCACAGCGCCGTCAGCGACGAGGCGAGCAGCACCCGCCGGGTGAACACCCACATCGGCAGCACCGGCTCGGCGACCCGCAGCTCGACCAGCACGAACGCGACCAGCATGGCGAGGCCGGCCGCCGGGACCGCGACGCCGGCCGCCGAGGCCCACGGCCAGGCCTGCCCGCCCTCCAGCACGGCCAGGATGATCAGCGTGCAGCCGCCGGTGATCAACGCCGTGCCGGTCACGTCGATCCGATGTCGTCGACGCTCGACCCTCTCGTGGAAGTTCCGGGTGAGCATCCACGCCGCGAGCAGGCACAGCGGCACGTTGATGAAGAAGATCCACCGCCAGGACACGTACTCGGAGAAGAAGCCGCCGATGCTCGGGCCCAGCACCGCCGAGATGCCCCACACGCTGGACAGGTAGCCGGTGACGGCGGCCCGCTCGGCGACCGTGTAGATGTCACCGGCGATGGTCATGGCCATCGGCTGCACGGCCCCTGCCCCGAGCCCCTGCAGCGCGCGGAATGCGATGAGCGCGGGCATGTTCCAGGCGAACCCGCCGCACACCGACCCGGCCAGGAACAGCCCGATGCCCAGCAGCATGATGGGTTTGCGGCCGATCAGGTCGGCGAGCTTGCCGTAGACCGGGGTGAACACCGCCTGGGTCAGCAGGTACACCGAGAACAGCCACGGGAACTGGGCGAACCCGCCCAGGTCGTCGACGATCGAGTGCACCGCGGTGGCCACCACGGTGGAGTCGATGGCGACCAGCGCGGTGGACAGCATGAGCGCGATCAGGATCGGTCCGCGCTGGGAGCGGAAGCCGACGCTGCGCCGGCTCACGGTCGCCGGTGCCTGATCCACCCCGTCATCCTG
>JBIQML010000378.1:0-5259 GCA_044463405.1 Nakamurella lactea
GCAGCGTCGCCCCGGACAGCTCCAGCAGCAGGATCTGCAGCCGGGCCTGCTGCCCACCGGACAGCGTGTCGAAGCTCTGTTCGGCCGATCGGGCCAGCCCGTACCGGTCCAGCACCCGGGACGCCTGCTCCCGGCCCATGCCGGCCCGATGCTCGTCGCCACGGTGCAGTATCTCCAGCAGCGTGCGGCCCGCCAGCTCCGGATGGGCGTGGGTCTGCCGGAAGTAACCGGGCCGCACCCGGGAGCCGAGCACCACGGTTCCGCGGTGCCGCACTGGTTCCGGGATCCCGCGCTCGCCGAGGTCGCCGCCGCCCACCGGCTGGTGCTCCATGTCCGGGTCGGAGCCACCCAGCGCCAACAGCCGTAGCAGGTGCGACTTGCCGGAGCCGTTGGAGCCCAGCACCGCGACCCGGTCGCCGTAGAAGATCTCCAGGTCGAACGGCTCGAGCAGCAGCGACCCGGTGCCGGACCCGTCCGTTCCGGCCCGGGTCGGACCGCCCGGGGCCAGCAGTGCCAACCGGGACATCGTCACCGCCCGCTTGGCGGTCCGGCCACCGCGCAGCTGCATCGTCACCTTCTGCGGTCGCGGCACCGCCTGCGGCGGCCCGGCCTCCTCGAACCGTGCCAGCCGGGTATGCGCCGCGTGGTACCTCGAGGCCATGTCCGAGTTGTAGGCGGCCTTGTTCTTGTACATCAGCATCAGTTCGCGCAGCCGCTGGTGCTGCTCGTCCCAGCGCCGGCGCAGCTCCTCCAGCCGGGAGTTGCGCTCCTGGCGGGCCTGCGCGTAGGTGGTCAGCGATCCGCCGTGCACCCAGCTGACCGCCCCGGCGCCCCCCGGCTCCAGGGTGACGATCCGGTCCGCCGCCGCCCGCAGCAGTTCCCGGTCGTGCGAGACCAGCAGGATGGCCTTGTCGCTGTCCGCCAGCCGCTGCTCGAGCTCGATCTTGGCCGGAACGTCGAGGTAGTTGTCCGGCTCGTCCAGCAGCAGCACCCCCTCGGGCCCGGCCAGCAGCAACTCCAGCACCAGGCGCTTCTGCTCACCACCGGACAGGCTCGTCACCGACCGGTACTTCGCCCTGTCGTAGGGCACGCCGAGCACGGCCACGGTGGCCTTGTCGTACGCCGTCTCGGTGTGGTAGCCGTGCACATCGGCCCAATCGGACAGCGCGGTGGCATAGGCCAGCGCGGTCGGCTCGGACTCGTCGGTCATCATGGCGAGTTCGGCGGCGTCCAACGCGGCCGCCGCGCGCCGGATCGGTGACGGGGACACCGACAGCAACAGGTCCCGGACGGTCGCGCCGCCGTCCGGCCCCTCGCCGCGGGACCCGATGAACTGCGGCATCACGGCCAGCCCGCCTGAGTGCACCGCGGTGCCCGAGTCCGGCTCGAGTTCACCGCCGATGATGCGCAGCAGCGTGGTCTTGCCGGTGCCGTTGGGGCCGATGAGGGCGGTGACGGAGCCCGCGGCAACCCGGAAGGTGACGTCGGCCAGCAGCGGCCGCCCGTCGGCCAGGCTGTAGCCGATGCCGGCGGCCTCCAGGTGTGCCACGGTCGCCAGGGTCGCGGGTGGCTCGTGCCACGTCAAGCCGATTCCCGGGCAGCGCGGCGGGGCGCTACGGTAACCCACGTGACGGAGCCGATGACCGCGAAGATGATCAGCTATTCCTCCCCCGACGGACGGCAGGTGGAGACCGTCCGGGTGGCGCTGTCCGGGCTGGCGCTGCGCGCCACGGGATACATCGTCTCCGCCGGGGAGCGACCGTACGGCGCGTCCTACTCGGTGGTGGTGGACGCCGAGGGCCGGTCCCGCCGGATGACGGTGCGCAGCGACGACGAGGCCGGCGAGCGGTCGCTCTCGCTGACCCGCAGCCCGGGCGGCCCGTGGGTGACCGAGACGCCGACCGGCTCGCAGCCGCAGCCCGACCTGGACTCCGCGGTGGGCATCTACCTGGTCGGGTCGGCGTTCGCCGTGTCGCTGCCGATCCGCCGGCTGGGGCTGCAGACCGAGGCGGGTCGGGAGGAGGACCTGACGGTCGCCTCGATCAGCCTGCCCGGCCTGGTGGTGACGCCGGTCGTGCACCACGTCCGCAACGAGTCGGTGGACGCCGACGGCGCGCGAATCGCCTACGCCGGTCCGTTCGGGGACAGAGAGCTCGTGGTGGACGCCGATGGTTTGTTCGTGAGCTCCGAAGGGCTCATGAGCCGGTTAGGCTGAATGGGCGAACGGCCCGGCCGGGCCGCTCGGACCGGAATGGGGGACGGACCTGCACGCCGCTGGCCGCGCTTCCCCTGGAGCGGAGGAGGCCCGCATGGTGGACTTCGGTGAGCTGAAGGACAAGGCGGAGGACTTCGTCGGAGAGCACGCCGACCAGGTCAAGGAGGGCGTCGACAAGGCGGGCGACTTCGTGGCGGACAAGATCGGTCACGAGGAGCAGGTGCAGAAGGCCGAGGACGCTATCGGCGGCTTCGTCGACAAGCTCGGCCGGGGCGAGTAAGCAGCACCACCCGCCGGTCGTGGGTCCCGGCGCGCGTCCGGGCGCGTACCGGGGCCCACGACTCGTGTCCGGGCATGATCAGTCCGGCAGCGCCGCGATCGCCGAGCGGATGCGCTTCGCGGACACCGGTACCGCGGTGCGCATGGGCTGGGCGAACAGCGCCACCCGGTACTCGGCAAGCAGCCGGCGCAGCGCGGCGACGTCGGCGTCGCCCCGTCGCTCGGGACGCAGCCCCGCCAGGCGCACGTCGATGTCGTGCTGCAATTCGGCGACCTCGGTGGCGCGCTGCCGATCGCGGTCCGGGTTCTCGCCGACGCGCGTCGCCCGGACCGCCAGGGCCCGCAGGTAGCGGGCAACGTCGGGCAGGTGAGCGGCGCCGACGGCGGTGACGAAGCCCGGCCGCAGCCACCCGTCCCGCTCCGCGCGCAGTTCGGCCACCACCGAGGCCACCGCTCCCGCCCGGCCCCGCACGCCGTCGATCGCCGCGTCCGCCTCGGCGCCCGCCCGCAGCACGTCGGCGGTCGCGTGCAGGATGTCGGTCGCCGCCCGCTCGAGCTGACCGGAGATCCTGCCGGCGAGGGCGTCGAACGCCGCGGCATCCCAGGCGGGACCGCCGGCCCAGTCCAGCAGCGCGTCGATGCCGGCCTCGACCACGTCGCCGAGCAGCGCGGCGACGCTCCCGTGCGGAGCCGTGGACAGCAGCAGCATCTCGTCCCGGCCCCACTCCGGGGAGGCGCCGGGCAAGGTGCCAGGCGCAGCGGGCCCGCGGCGCGCCGTCGCCTGCCGCAGCCGGGTCGTCAGCCGCGCGAGCGTCTGGCCCGCGCCGAGCGCCAGCAGCCGGCGGGTGCCGGCCCGCATGGCCCTGTCCTGGTCGGCGGCCTCGGTGAACACCCGGATCCCGACGGTGTCGCCCTCGTCGACCAGCGCGGGGTACCCCGTCACCGGCTGTCCCGCCGCCCGGCCGGAGGTCTGCCGGGGCAGCCCCCGATCGGGGAACCGGGTGAGCCCGGTGCGCTCCAGCCCGCTGGCGACCTTGGCGACGGCACGGCGGGAGTCGGCGCGCAGCGAGCGCTGGATCGCCGCCAGGTCCTTGCCCTTGGCGACCTCCCGACCGCCGTCGTCGACCACCGTGAAGGTCATCCGCAGGTGGTCGGGCACCTTGGACTGGTCGAAGTCGGTGGCGGCGACCGGCACCCCCGTCATCGCCGTGAGCGCCCGCGCCAGGTGCGCCGGCAACGGTCCCGGTTCGTCGCCGGTCCGTTGCAGGGCCGCCCGCGCAACGTCCGGCGCGGGCACGAAGGATCGCCGAAGGCTCTTGGGCAGCGAGCGGATCAGCGCGACGGCCAGGTCGGCGCGCATCCCGGGCACCTGGTCGGGCACCGCGTCCGGATCGAGCGAGGGCAGTGCCGCCAGCGGAACGGTCGCGGACACCCCGTCGTCGGGTGCACCCGGCTCGAAGACGTAGTCCAGTGCGACGTCGACGTCCCCGGTGGAGATCCGGTCGGGGTACTGCTCGGCGCTGACCAGTTCGGCGCCGGCGGCGATCAGCATGTCGGGTGTGAAGCTCAGCGCGTCGGGGCGGGATCGGGATTCCGAGCGCCACCAGGACTCCAGGTGCCGCCCGGAGGTGACGTCGTCGGGGATCCGGGCGTCGTACAGGGCGAACAGCGCCTCGTCGTCGATGGCGATGTCCCGGCGCCGGGCGCGGCGCTCGGACTCGGTGACCTCGTCCAGCGCGGCCTGGTTGGCGGCCAGGAACGGCAGGCGGGTGACGAGTTCCCCCTCCACCAGGGCATGCCGGATGAACAGTTCCCGGGCGATGGCCCGGTCGATCCGGTCGTACTGCACGGTCCTGGCCGGCACCAGCGTGACGCCCAGCAGCATGACCTTCTCGGTGGCCAGCACGGCCTGCCGCTTGGCGCTCCACCGGGGCTCGGAATAGCTGCGGCGCAGCAGGTCCCCGCCGACCTGCTCCACCCAGCCCGGGTCGATCGAAGCCACCGTGCGGGCCCACAGCCGGGAGGTCTCCACCAGTTCGGCGGCCAGCACGAAGGGCGCGCCGGCGCGGGCTAGGGCGGACCCGGGCCAGAGGGCGAAGGTGCTGCCCCTGGTGCCCTGGTACTCGCGGCCGCGGTGTGCGGCGCGGTCCTTGCCCGGCTGGCCGGCCCGCCCGCGCGATCGGTCGCGTTCGATGAGCGCCCCGATGTGCGAGAGCAACCCGGCCGCCAGGGCGGTATGGATCGCAGCCCGGTCGACACCGACCGTCGCCGAGCCCCGGCCCTGCTGGGTGGCGCCGGGTGCGCTCGCCCGCTGGGCGGCGCCGGGTGCGCTCGCCTGCCGGGCGGCGCCGGGTGCCCTCGCCTGCCGGGCGGCGCCGGGTGCGCTCGCCTGCTGGGTGGCGCCGGGTGCGCTCGCCCGCTGGGCGGCGCCGGCTGCCCTCGCCCGCTGGGCGGCGCCGGGTGCCCTCGCCTGCCGGGCGGCGCCGGGTGCCCTCTCCTGCTGATCGAGCACCTGCATTCCCCGGCGAGCAGCCGTGATCTCGGGTGCTCGTTTCGAATGTCGGGTGCTCGATCGCTTCGTGGCGGACGCGGCCGGCCCGGGATCGTGCGGTGGATCGGAGGTCGCGTCCGGCTCGGCAACGCGCGCCGAGGCGGTGACGTCCATCCCGAGGCCGCGCGCCGCCTGGGACAGCTGGGCGTGCAGGTCCTGCCACTCCCGGATGCGCAGGTAGTGCAGGTACTCGGCCTTGCACATGCGGCGGAAC
>JBIQML010000379.1:0-5232 GCA_044463405.1 Nakamurella lactea
AGACGGACGAGTCGATCACGCGGAGCGCGTCGACGCCTCGCAGGCGCAGCCGCGGGTCGACCACCGCGTCGCCGCTGACGCCCATCCGGCAGGTGCCCACAGGGTGGTAGTCGCACGACGCGTACTGGCGAACATAGGCCATCAGCTCGTCATCGGTCTGCGCCTCGGGTCCCGGCAATCGCTCGCGCTCGATGAACCCGGCCATCTCCGGTTGCGCGAGCACCTCCCTGATCGTGCGGATCTGCCGGATGGCCATCTCACGGTCCCGTTCGGCGCTGAGGTACCGAGGATCGATCAGCGGTGGTACGGCGGGATCGGACGACCGCAGCCGCACCGAGCCGATGCTCTCCGGGCGTAGGAATGTCGAGTTGATGGTGAAGCCATTGCCCTGCAAGCGTGTCTGCCCGCCACGAACGACGGTGGCGGGCGCGACATGGATCTGCATGTCAGGTCTGTCCGCGCCGGGGCTGGTGAAGAATCCGCCCCCCTCGACGATCACCGATGCGGCCGGACCGTTGCGGTACACGATCCACCGCAGGCCCGGACCGAGCAGCCGTGGGAAGCGATCCAGGCCGTCGTAACTGATCGGCTCGCGGCACAGCAGATGCACGTTGCTGTTCAGGTGATCCATCAGATGTCGGCCCACACCGGGGAGGTCGTGCTCGACCGGGATGCCCAACGCCACGAGTTCGTCGGCGGGTCCGATACCGGACAGCAGCAGCAGACGCGGGCTGTTGATGGCCCCGGCCGCGAGGATCACCTCGCGATCTGCGCGGATGAGTGTGGTCGATCGCCGACGGGCCACCCGCACGCCGACGGCCCGGCCGCGCTCGGTCTCGATGCGCACGGCCCTGGCGCCGGTGCGCACTGCCACGTTGGGGCGCCTCATGGCGGGATGCAGGAACGCCGTCCCCTGCGATTGGCGCATTCCCGCGCGGGCCGTCACCTGATACAGCCCTGTGCCGGACATGCTGGCGCCATTGAAGTCCGGGTTGTAGGGCAGCCCGTAGGCATGGGCCGCGCGGATGAAGGACTTGGTCAAGATATGCGGTGACGTCTGATCCGACACCGGCTGCGGCCCTCCGGCACCATGGAACTCATCCACCAGCCGGTTGTTGTCCTCGGACTTGCGAAAGTAGGGTAGGACGTCCTGGTAGGACCAGCCGGGGTTCCCTTCCGCCTCCCAGCCGTCGTAGTCCTCGCGCTGCCCCCGGATATAGATCATCGCATTGATCGAGCTGGACCCACCGAAGGTCTTGCCCTGCGGATACCACACCTCGCGGGAGTCGAGTTGTTCCTGGGGCACCGTGTGGAAGCGCCAGTTGACGCGGGGCCCGAACAGCATGCCGCAGCCGGCCGGCACTCGGATCATTGGGTGATTGTCCCGACTGCCGGCCTCCAGCACCAGCACGGAGACCGAAGGGTCCTCCGAGAGCCGGTAGGCCAGCACCGATCCGGCGGTGCCGGCCCCGATGATGACGTAGTCGTAGGATCCCGCGGCGGTCATTCCGGCTCCCCGGCGGCATCCTGCCGGGCCGCCAATTCCAGTGCCTCTACGAAGTAGTAGTCGCCCCACATCACGCTCTCGTCGACGCCCAGCCCGTTCCGGCCGTGATAGGTGCCGTGCCGTAGGACTCCCTCCCAGCCGGGCTCATCGGCCGCAATGAATTCGGTGGACCGGAGCCTCTCCAGGATGCGCAGCGCATAGTCGCGATACCGCTCCGCCGCCGGATCTCCCGCGGCAGCAACGTGATCGGCCAACCGTTGCATGCCGGCGGACGCGATCGCGGCCGCCGACGACTCATAGGGTCGTACCGGGTGGGGATCGTCCCAATCGTTCGGTGGCACGCCGGTGACACCGGTATGCGCCATGTAGAAGTCGGCCGCCGCGCGCGCCGTTCGCAGCATGTCCGCGTCACCGCTGTAGCCGAATGCGGTGCCGAACCCGTATATCGCCCAAGCCTGCCCGCGCGCCCAACAGGAGTCGGACCGGAAGCCCTGATGTGTGGCGGCATGCAGGAACTCCCCACTGGTGGTGTCGAACCAGCCCTCATGCACCGTGCTTCCATCGCCCCGCACCAGGTACCTGCGGCTGGTCCGGCAGTGCGTCATCGCCACCTCGGCCAACGCCTCGTCACCGCTCAGGCGCGCGGCCCGAAAGATGATGCCCACATTCATCATCACGTCGATGAAGGTGCTGCCGGGATCAACCCAGGTGCACAGGTAACCGCCGGCTCGTTGCAGCCGTCGGGCCATGGTCCGACCCCCCACCGTCAGCACGTCGCGGACGTGGTCGGTCGGCTCGACGTCGTACCAGCGGCCGAAACTGGGCTCCAGCACGAAACCCAGATCGTGGGTCGAGGTGTCGTCCTTGCGTGACTCCAGCGCGAGCGTGTACCGCTCCGCCTGCTCGCGCCACCATGGCTCCTCCGACCGGACGGCCTGTGCCCACATCTGCCCCGCCAGAAAGCCGCCGCTCCACTGTGGCGCCCAGCTGTCCTGGTCCAGCAGCCACCGGCCGTCGTCGGTGTAGGCGGCCGTGCCGCCAGGGGCCCGCGCGATGAGGGCACGCACCTGGCCGCCGGCGAAGTCCAACGCCTCGTCGATGCCCAGTGTCCTGAACGTGCCCGTCGACACCGCAGAATCCGTGATGGTGCCACTCATCCGCGCTTCTCCTTGCGATCGAGGAACGCCCGCACCGCGGCAAGCTGCTCGTCCGTACCGCAGCACCGGGCGACAGCATCCGCCTCGACCCGCAGGCCGGCCGCCATCCCGCCCGCCAGACCGGTGGCGATGGCGCGTTTGGCCCCGGCGATCGCCGCCGCGCTCCGCGTGGCGATGCGGTCGGCCAGGTCGATGGCGTCCGCCAGCGGGTCGTCGACGACTCGGTTGACCAGGCCCAGGTCCTGCGCGCGCTCGGCGTCGATGGGCTCGCCGGTGAGGATCATCTCGGTCGCCGGCCCGCGGCCGATGAGCCGCGGAAGCCGTTGCGTTCCGCCCCATCCGGGGACGTTCTGCAGGCTGATTTCGGGTTGCGCGAATCGGGCACGGCGCCCGGCGATGCGGATATCGGCGGCCATCGCCAGCTCCAGCCCGCCGCCCAGGGCGGGACCTGCCACCGCGGCGATGACGGCGATGGGCAGGGACGCGATCTGCTCGAAGATGTCCTGCCCGCGGCGCATCTGCTCCCGTGCGGCGGCGAAGTCCAATCCGACGAGGTCGTTGATGTCCGCTCCCGCGCTGAAGACCTTGCCACCGGCCCCGGCGATCACCAGCGCCCGTGGCCCATCGGGACGTGCGGTTGCCGCCTCAAGGTCGGTGGCCAGCCGACCGAGCGCTGTCATCATGTCGTTGCTGATCGCGTTGGCCTTGGCCGGCCGGTTCAGCGTCGCGACCGTGACGCGACCGTGCCGGCGGACGAGTAGCACGTCCTCGGGCATCAGCGGGGACCCCCGTTCGTCGTGGTCAGGGTGAGCTCCATGGGTGCGTCGCGGAAGCAGCGAGCGTCCATCTTGCGCAGATCCGGCGCTATCTCCGGCGTGAAATCCATGTGGGCCAGTATGTCTCGCTCGAGATCCAGGCCCGGGGCGATCTCGGTAAGCTCCAGTCCGGACGGGCCGAGTCGGAATACCGCGCGCTCGGTGACGTAGACGGCAGGCTTGCCGTTGCGGCGTGCGCGTTCGGCGGAGAAGCTGATCTGCTCCACGTCGGGAATCATCTTGCGGGCTCCGCCCGATGGAATCTCGATCGGCGTCGCACCGCCGACCCGGTATCCGTGGCCGGCCACCATGGTCCCGACGAATACCAGGCGCTTGGCGCCCTGTGCGATGTTGACGAATCCCCCGACCCCTGGGATCCGCCCCCCGAACTGGCCGACGTTAACGTTGCCTGCGGCATCGACCTGAGCGAAGCTCAACACGGCGACGTCAAGCCCGCCGCCGTCGTAGAAGTCGAACTGTGCCCCCGCATCGAGGGAGGCGTCAGGATTGACGCACATTCCGAAATCGCTACCGCCGGCGGGGATGCCGCCGATGTGACCCTGCTCGACGGTGAAGGTCACCTCCGTGTCGGCGCCCTCCTCGGCCAGCACGACGGCCACACCGTCCGGCATACCGAATCCAAGGTTGATCACGTCACCGCCACGCAGCTCCAGTGCCGCGCGACGGGCAATGACCTTCCGCTCGGTCAGCGGCATCGGCTCGTGGCCGGTGGCCGGGGCCCGGAGCTCGCCGGTCAGGAATGGATCGTCGCGCGACGCGAAGGACAGCCGCTGCTCCGGGTCGGCGAGGAGGGCGTCGACCAGAATTCCGGGTACCCGAACCCGCCGGGGGTCCAACGTGCCAGCATCGACGATCTCGCGCACCTGGGCGAGCACGATGCCGCCGCTGTTGTGCGCCGCCTGGGCGACCGACAGCGTCTCGGCGAGAAGGCCCTCGCCGTCCATGGTGATGTTCCCACGGGTGTCGGAGTACGTGCCACGGATGATCGCCACATCGATGGGGAAGGCCGGCGTGAACAGCACCTCGCGGCCTGCGATCTCGATGAGGTGCACGACATCCTGCACGGCGGAGGCGTTCAGCTTCCCGCCGCCGAACCGCGGGTCGGCGAACGTGCCCAGCCCCACCTCGGAGATGGTTCCAGGTCGCCCGCCGGCGATCTCGCGCATCAGGTGCGACAGGGTGCCCTGCGGGAGGCAGTAGGCGGCGATCTCCTCGCGGCGCGCCATCTCTTGCATCCGGGCCGTCCATCCCCAGTGGCCCCCGATCACGCGTCGGACCATGCCGGGATGCGCGAACCGGTCGATCCCGCCGCCGTGGCCGTCCCCCATGCCGCTGATGTGCACCACGGTCAGGTCGCGAGGGTGGCCCGAGTCGAGGAAACGCTTCTCGACCGCAGACAGGATCGCGGCGGGTTCGTTCACGCCGCCGCCGGACCCGTCGACCAGCACGGTGGCGCCGTCCGGAACCTGCTGTGCCATTTCCGAGGTGTCGCAGATCTTCACAGCGCCCCCGTGACAACCGTCGCCGTGACGTGTCCCGTGCGGTCATTCCGGTGGCTCCGATGCGGCTCCGGCTGCCGACGGATCATCGCGCGCCACCCGAGGCCGCGGTGATCGCGAAGGAGCCGCGTCTCGTGCCGGTGCGGATGTTCACGCTCTTGAGTTCGGTGTACTCGTCGAATCCCGCCTGGCCCATCTCCCTGCCGTATCCACTGGCCTTGTACCCGCCGAAC